>DASUPM010000313.1:0-12003 GCA_036281095.1 Pseudorhizobium sp. | reverse complement strand
TCTCCAGATGGCCTCAGAAGGCTCTCTTCATCAGTTCGACTTGCCGCGAAGTATCGGTCCGGAAGGATCGGTATTCCCACTCGCTTGTGGGCGTCGATTGTCTTCGCCACACCTTTTCAAGCCAGAACAAGCCGGTCTCATCGGATGGGCGCACCGGATACCATGCGTAGAACTCCTGCCATATGCCGACGGGTGGGCGCTGGTGCATCATGATCGTCTTCCACCTACTCAAGACACTCATGATGGTTGTTAGGGCAGCTTCCCACAAACGAAAGTTTTCGAGTTCATCATGCAATTTCTTTGCCGATGCCCAGGGAGATGACGGTATTTTCCGAGGCTTCCTCACAGGACAGGCGGAATCGATACCGCTCTCGGCACCACGTTGCATAAGGCGGCGGGAACGGATCTCCCGCAAGGGACTGGCCTCCGCTTCAGGCTTCCTTCATGCCCATGCAGTTGTTGAGGTCGGCTTCGGCTCTTTCGAGCGCGCTGTAGTTGATGAGCTTGCGCAGCAGCGCGACCGCAACGGCCCGGCTGCGCAGGTTGTAACGGCCCTCGTCGCCGTCCTCGCCGACCCTCTGGTAGACGTCGAGCTTCTCATAGAGCTGCTGCAGCCGGTTCTGGACGCTTCTGAGCGAAAGGTTGTGGCGGCGCGCTATCATCCGGTCGGTGAGCCCGAGCGCGATGTCGATCAGGATCTCGTATTCCACATCGGTGAAGCCCTTGACGTGGCCGAGGCTCTTCTGCTGCAGGCCCCGCACCTCGCGGTCGATGACGCATTGCGCCTCGATGAAGATGCTGCGCAGCGCGAGCTTCAGCCGGTCGTCGGAGGCGGACTTCAGGACATAGCCATAGGCGGCGCCCTCCGGCACGATACGGGAAACGCCGCGCACATAGGCCTCGTCCGCATAGTTGGACCAGAACAGGATACGGGTCTCCGGCCGCTCCTTCCAGATCGTACGGGCTGCCTCGATGCCGTTGCGTTCCGACATCTGGAGATCCATGACGATATGCGCGGAGCGATACTGGCGGGCCAGGCCCTCTCCTATCCTTCCGTTCCCGGCCTCCAGCACCAGTTCGCATTCCGGCAGCGCCGCGCGCACGGCCTCATGCAGGTATGAGCGGTGGAGGGGATCGTCTTCTACGATGAGGACTTCCATTCGGCTTCCCTGTCTATGCGTTTCCGGCGCTCTCCGGAGCGAGCGACAGCTTCACGCAGGTGCCGTTTCCTGAAGAGTTGCTGCCGATATCGAACCGGGCGCCGATCAGGCGGGCTCTTGTCCGCATGTTGTCGATGCCGTGGCCGGCCTGTTCGCAAGGCTGGCCGATGCCGATGCCGTCGTCGGTCACCGTCACCGATATGCCGGCAGCGCCGCACCGCAAGGCGACCGCGATTTCGGAAGGCTGGCCATGGCGAACGGCGTTGTTGATCGCCTCCTGGACGATACGAAACAAGGCCGTTGCGACGGTCTGGTGGAGGATATCGAGCTGGCCGCCGCTCTCGTCGACGACCCGGCATGCGATCGCCGACCCGCTCTCGCGCACAGAGCGTTCGAGATGGTTCTCGATCGCCTCGGCGACCCCGAACAACTGCAGCACGGAAGGTTTGGCTTCCTCGATGATCTGGCGAAGGTCGTGCATGCAGTGCTGCAGGCTGCGGAAGAGTGGCTCTAGCGTCTCGCCAGGCACGTCCGGCAGGTGCGTCAGGCGTTCCATCCGCCGCGCCAGCCGCGTCAGGTCCGCCAGGGTCTGGTCGTGCAGATCCATGCCGATCCGCTGGCGCTCCGCCTCGAGCGCTTCGGTAAGCTTCAGCGCACCAAGCCGGAGGCCTTCCTCGCGGGCGCGCGCTTCCGTCTCCACGACTGCCGAGCGTTTTGCCTGCTCCGCAGCACGAAGGGCGAAGAAGTAGGGCGCAAGGAGATCGGCGATGGAGCGGGCATTGTCGACGTCTTCCGCCGTGTAGTGATCGGTCTGGTGGCTTGAGCAACTGAGGGCGCCGATGATGTCGCCCTGCACGCGCAGGGGAACGTGGAGCCGGCTGCGAAGCGAGAGCGCGATGATCGGGCTCGAAAACGCGCCGTCGAAATGAAAACGCGGATCGTTGCAGGCGTCGCCGGAGAGGAGGTAATCGACCTCGCCCGAGAGAAGGCTGCGGATCGGGCTTCCCGTCAGGAGGGCGGGCGGCTGCTTGCTCCAGGCGGTTTCCAGACCGCTTTCGTAGGCGATGTGGTATTTGCCGTCGAGCATCTTGATGCAGACGTCGAGATGGTCGTGCGGGATGATGTGACCGATTTCGACCGCGACCGCCTGAATGATCGCGTTGAACTCCAACTGGCCCGCCAGCAGCCGGGAGATGCCGAGAAAGTGGTCGAACAGCGCGCTTCGCGTCGGATTGAGCATAGGCGACGTCCTCCCAGCCGTCGGCAGTTGGCGCTGCGGCGCCTATGATGATTAAGCGCTTCCTCGCGACACTTGTCTTGCGGGAACCCGCAGATTTTGCGCGATCCTCCGCATATGGCTTGCTTGGATCTGCCTTTGCAAGCCGAAGCTTCTCCGCCATTCTGCTCCACGCTGACGTCGTTGCGCCAGTTCAAACGTCATCCGAAGGGCCGTTGAGGAGCGGACCTGTTGACCAGCCCGAGGGGCGATTAGGGAGGAAATCATGACCATCAAGAAGATGCTTCTTGCGTCGATTGCGCTTGCGTTCGTCGCGGCACCGCTCCCGGCTTCGGCCGAGACGTCGGACAAGAGGATCGCACTGTCCAACAACTATGCAGGCAATTCCTGGCGACAGGCGATGCTGACCAGCTGGGACAAGATCACCAAGGATGCCGTGAGCCAGGGCGTCGTCGCTGCCGCCGATCCGTTCACGACGGCAGAGAACCAGGCCACTGAACAGGCCGCGCAGATCCAGAACCTGATCCTTCAGGGCTACGACGCGATCGTCGTCAATGCCGCCTCTCCGACGGCCCTGAACGGTGCCGTCAAGGAAGCCTGCGACGCCGGCATTGTCGTCGTCTCCTTCGACGGGGTCGTCACCGAGCCCTGCGCATGGCGCATCGCGGTGGACTTCAAGGCGATGGGCGAGAGCCAGATCGAGTACCTCGCCAAGAAGATGCCCGAGGGCGGTAACCTGCTCGAGATCCGCGGCCTTGCCGGCGTCTCCGTCGACGACGAGATCCATGCGGGCATCCAGGCCGGCGTCGAGAAGAACCCGCAGTTCAAGATCGTCGGCTCCGTCAACGGCGACTGGGCGCAGGACGTCGCGCAGCGCGCCGTTGCCGGCATCCTGCCGAGCCTGCCGGAGATCGCCGCCGTCGTCACCCAGGGCGGTGACGGCTACGGTGCTGCGCAGGCTTTCGCGGCCGCCAACCGGCCGATCCCGACCATCGTCATGGGCAACCGCGAGGACGAACTGCGCTGGTGGAAGGAGCAGAAGGACGCCAACGGCTACGAGACGATGTCCGTCTCCATCGCGCCCGGCGTATCGACGCTCGCATTCTGGGTCGCTCAGCAGATTCTCGACGGCAAGGACGTGAAGAAGGAACTCGTCGTGCCCTTCCTTCGGATCGACCAGGCCAATCTCGAGGAAAACCTCGAGAACACCGAGAAGGGCGGCGTGGCGAATGTCGAGTATTCGCTCGAAGACGCCCAGAAAGTGATCGGGGCAGCTATGTAGGAGCGTTTCCGCTCCACCTCCCGGCCGGATGCGGTTCAGTGACCGCATCCGGTGGGTTCATTTTTCACATGCTTCAAACGATAGCGTTTCCATGAACGAGCCAGTCCTCAAACGGGAAGTCGTTGCTGCGCGCGGCATCAAGGTTGCTTTTGGCGCGGTCAAGGCGCTGGACGGGGCCGATCTGGTCATCCGGTCCGGAGAATGCGTCGGGCTCGTCGGCCACAATGGCGCGGGCAAGTCGACCATCGTGAACGTCATCAACGGCGGCCTGACGCCGCATGAAGGAACGATCAGCTACGGTGGGGACGAGACGCACGGGATCGCCGCATCGCACGCCCATGGGATTCGCTGCGTCTTTCAGGAACTGTCGCTCTGCCCGAACCTGACCGTCGCGGAGAATGCCCGCGTCATGCACAGCGACCTCAGGGGAAGCGGCTGGCGTCGGCGCGGGCTCGATCTGGTGGCGCAGAAGCTGGCGGAGATATTCCCGGGTCATGCCATCGACTGTGAGAGCGTGGTGGAAGATCTTTCGATCGCCGAACGGCAGATGGTCGAGATCGCCATCAGCTTCGCTGCCGTTGGAGCGGCGCCGAAACTGGTCATCCTCGACGAGCCGACCTCTTCGCTCGATGCCGGGCTCGCCGCGCAGTTGATGTCCTATGTGCGCCGCTTCGTCGAGTCGGGCGGCTCTGTGCTGCTGATCTCCCACATTCTGGGGGAAATCCTGTCGACGTCCGACCGCATCGTCGTGATGAAGGACGGCAGGGTGGTTGCCGACAGGCCGGCCTCCGATTTCGACACGCGCGGTCTGGTCGAGACGATGGGCAGCGTCGTGCGCGAGCATGGCTGGCAACGATCTGCCAGGGTCAAGGTCGGACAGCCGGTGCTTTCGATGCAGTTGCACCCGCATGCGCATAACCGCCTGGAAGCTTATGCCGGCGAAATTATCGGACTGGCAGGCCTCGGAGGACACGGGCAGACCGAAGCTCTGCTGGAACTCTATCTTTCCGCGAACGGCAACTGGTGGCCGACGAGGGAGCCGAAGATGGCCTTCGTGGCCGGCGACCGTGCGCTGAACGGCACCTTCGCGCTCTGGAGCATTCTGAAGAACCTCAGTATTTCGTCGCTGAAGGCGCTTTCGAGCCGCAGCCTGATCAGCGAGGTGAGGGAGGGCGAGGTCAGCGAGAGGTGGAAGAGGCGCATCGAAATCCGGACACCGGACATGGAGAACCCGATCCTTTCCCTTTCCGGCGGCAACCAGCAGAAGGTGCTCTTTGCCCGCGCGCTTGCCACGACCTCCAGGATCGTCCTGATGGACGATCCGATGCGGGGCGTGGACGTCGGCACCAAACAGGAGGTCTACGAAATCCTCCGGTCGGAAGCTGCCGGTGGGCGCACCTTCATCTGGTATTCGACGGAAATGGACGAGATCCGCCTCTGTGACCGGGTCTATGTCTTCCGGGACGGGAAGATCGCCGCAGAACTCGTGGGCGATGGGATAACGGAGGCAAACGTGCTCGCAGCATCTTTTGCCGGAGGTGAAGCTGCATGAGACTCTCCTCCGGCGCCATCAGGATGATCATCCCGGCGGCTTCGCTTGCCGTTCTTCTTGCTGCCGTTTTCTATATCCAGCCGCGGGCGATGAGCTATACGGGCCTGAACCTGCTGTTCAATCTCGCCGTGCCGATCGCGCTGGCGACCATCGCCCAGATGCTCATCATGTCGGTCAACGACCTGGACCTGTCGATGGGCACCTTTGTGAGCTTTACCGCCTGCGTCACGGCGACATTTCTTGAGAACTCGCCTGCAACCGGCGTCCTCATCCTGGCCGGTGCCATCGCGACATATGCCGGGCTCGGTGTCGTCATCCACCTGCGCCAGCTTCCGTCCATCGTCGTCACGCTCGGGATGAGCTTCGTCTGGGGCGGGCTGGCGGTGCTTCTGCTGCCGTCTCCCGGAGGCGTTGCCCCCGATTGGGTGCGCTGGCTAATGACGGCCAAGCCCCCCTTGGTTCCGATGGCGATTGTCGCAAGCGTCGTCATTGCCGCCCTGACGCATCTTCTGGTCATGCGCTCCTCTCTCGGCGTGCTTATTCGCGGGGTCGGCGGCAACCATCGCTCTGTCGAGCGGGCCGGCTGGTCGGTGATCGGCATCCGTGCCGCGGCCTATGCGCTCGCAGGCCTCTTTGCCGTTCTTGCCGGCATCGCCCTTGTCGGTCTAACGACCTCGGCGGATGCCAACATCGCGCTGCGTTACACGCTGCTGTCGATCGCCGGCGTCATCCTCGGCGGAGGTGAGTTCGTCGGCGGACGCGTGTCGCCCATCGGCGCCGTCATCGGAGCCCTCACGCTGACGCTGGCCGGCTCCTTCCTGTCCTTCATGCGCATCTCGCCGGACTGGCAGATCGGCGCCCAGGGCGCGATCCTCATCGTCGTGCTCGCGTTGCGCCTGTTCCTGAACCGCCTGGAGAAGCGGGAGAAGAACCGATGAACGCCTTCCGTACGCTTGGGGCAAAGCCCTGGATCTGGTCGTTTGCCGCAGCACTCGTCGTTTGGGCCGCGACGGTGGTGTTCAGTGGGGGCGCGGGCGCCCTTGGACTATCTCAAGCCACGCTGACCTTTGCCGCCTTCTCCATCATCGTCGGGATCGGGCAGATGTTCGTCATCACCCTGGGGCCAGGCAATATCGACCTTTCTGTGCCTGCCACGATGACGCTGTCAGGCACGGTCGCGCTGAAGGTGATGGACGTCCAGGACAATATGATCCTGATCGGATTGCTGGTCGCGATCCTCATCGGCGTTGCGGTCGGGGTGGGTAATTACGCGCTGATCAAGCTCCTGCGTATTCCTCCGATCATCGCGACGCTTTCGATGAGCTTCATCGTGCAGTCCTTTGCGATCTGGACGAGCCGGGGACTGCGGATCAAGCCGCCGGAGATGCTCGCAAGCTTTTCCACGTCCTATACATTCGGCGTCCCGAACGTCGCGCTGGTCGCTCTGCTGCTGTCCGTTCTCGCCTGGATACTCCTGGAGAAGTCGATTTACGGACGCTGGATCTCCGCCATCGGGCAGAGCAGCTTCGCCGCCCGTATGGCCGGGATTCCGGTGGACGGCACGCGCTTCGTCACCTACGTGCTCTGCGCCGTGCTCGCCGCCGCATGCGGCTACCTTCTCGCCAGCTTCTCCGGAGGCGCGGCGCTCAACATGGGGGCCGAATACCTTCTGATGTCGATCGCCGTTGTCGTCATCGGTGGCACTGCGGTGGCCGGCGGAAACTCCAATGTTCCGGGCATCTGGGGCGCCTCGCTTTTCATGTTCCTCGTCGTGTCGATGCTCAATACCTACGGGTTCGGCGCCGGCGTGCGGCTTATCCTGACCGGCCTGATCATCATCGCGGTGATCCTTGCTGCCAGTGGAAAGAAGGCGCTTCGATGAAACAGGACGCTGCTCTCATTCACTCCAAGCTTCAGGCATCAGACATGTCGCAGTCCAACTCGATCTACGAAATCCACGACGAGCGCTTCCGCCACCTCACTGTCGCAAGCGCCGGGCTTGAGGAGCTCTATTCGGGATGCCGGTGGGCGGAGGGACCCGTCTGGTTCGATGACATGCAGTGCCTCATCTTCAGCGACATTCCCAACCAGCGGATGTTGCGTTGGGTCGAGGGAGGAGGCGCCTCCGTCTTCCGGTCTCCCTCGAATTTCACCAACGGCAGCACGCGGGACCGTCAGGGGCGCCTTGTTTCCTGCGAGCATGGCGGTCGCCGGGTGGTGCGCACGGAACTGGACGGATCGCTGACCGTGCTTGCGGACAAGTATCAGGGGAAACGTCTCAACTCGCCCAATGACGTGGTCGTCCGTTCGGACGGCAGCATCTGGTTCACTGACCCGACCTACGGGATCCTGTCCGACTATGAAGGCTATCGAGCGGAGCCGGAACAGCCATCCCGCAATGTTTATCGGCTTGATCCGCGGTCGGGCGAGTTGGAAGCGGTGGTAACCGATTTCGGCCAGCCGAACGGGCTCGCATTCTCTCCGGACGAGAGCCGGCTCTATGTCGCCGATTCCGCCTCGAGCCACGATATCAACGCCCCCCGGCACATCCGCGTCTTCGACGTCGGCGAGAGCGGGCGACTGACGAACGGTCGCGTCTTCTGCAATGTCGACAGCGGCTTGCCGGATGGCTTCCGCGTCGACGTCACGGGCAATGTCTGGACGAGCGCCGGAGACGGGGTGCATTGCTTCTGCGAAGAGGGCGGGCTGCTCGGGAAAATCAAGGTTCCTCAGGTGGTGGCGAACGTGGCCTTCGGGGGTGTGCGTCGCAACCGCCTGTTCATCACCGCGACGAAGAGCCTCTACGCGGTCTATCTTGCAGTGAGCGGCTAGACCGCTTGGGCGGCTGGGGCCAAAGATGGGTCCGGTTGATGTCCCGATAATTGTCGAGACCGCCGGTCGCTTCGGCATACATATTGCCGTTCCGGCCAATGCCTGAGGAAGCCGTCACTGGCCGGTGCTTCTTGACGGAGGAAAACGGGCCTGCATGTTTCCGTGCATGCGCATATCACCAGCCATCCAGGCACTTCTCCAGCCTACATCTCTCTCCCCTCGGGGAGGCGACCGCCGATGACGGCTGCCGGGTGGAATTTCGACCGGAGTGCCGTCGAGGTGGCGCGGGACCTCATAGGGGCGTCGCTGTGCCTCGATGAGGTCGGCGGCGTCATCGTGGAGACCGAGGCTTACGAACGGGAAGATCCCGCATCCCACAGTTTCCGGGGCGAAACCGCGCGCAACCGGTCGATGTTCGGCCCTGCGGGGCATGCCTATGTCTATCGTTCCTATGGCATCCACTGGTGCCTAAATGTCGTCTGCCGCCCCGGCAGCGCCGTTCTCATCCGGGCGCTGGAACCTCGGTCGGGCATCGGTGATATGGAGGAACGGCGAGGAGGCATGGGTCTGCGCCTGCTCTGCGCCGGCCCCGGCCGGGTCTGCCAGGCGCTGGGTGTGTCGGTCGAACATGACGGCATGCCGTTGATGGAGCCGCCGTTCCGGCTGTCATTTCCGGACAAAAGCTCCGAGATTGTCACCGGCAGGCGCATCGGCATCACCAGAGCGGCCGATCTGCCCTGGCGCTTCGGCCTGAAGGGCTCTCTCTTCGTCAGCCGCAGGTTTTCGCCCGATCCGCTCGAAGGTCTGACTTCGTCGGCTTCGTCGCCCTAGCTGCGTCCTGTTTTGAGCCGCTTCCGCTCCGGGACGGTAAACGAATTGGCCGAATGCTACCTATTCTTAACCTTCGGGCAAGGAATTAACCATACATATGAGCGACGACGGCAAATTGGGGAGCCGTGTGTTTCCCAGCAGGCATGACGCCGCTGTGCCGTACCGGTTCCGACCCGGTATCCGCTCATGATCACATCCAGAACGACTGCGGTGACCGAGTTGTCCATGCTGACGTGCCTCGCACGGCGTGCCGGCATCCTTCCTGCGACCCATCGGCTGAGTGAACAGGGGCGTTTCGCTGCCGGTCCCCGCAAGGATCGGCCTTGGTTTTTGGGGACGCATCGTGGGGCACAGCTCGCCATCCGAACAGGCGCGGAAACCCCAGGCGGGCAGCCTGGGTGAGAGACTGGCTTTCGCCGGACTCGATGCGCAGGCTTGCGATCTTCTCCGCCGCCATCGGCCCCAGTTGGAGCTGCTCGGCAAGGCCGGCCTGCGCGATCTTTTCCACCGCTACCAGTCCTTCCCCGAGGCCGCCCGTCATTTCGACAGCGAGCACCAGATCGAGCGTCTGCACGACCTGCAGTCCTCTCATTGGAGCGTGCTCACTGATGCAAGGTTCGACGCGCTCTATGCGGAGCGGGTCAAGGTTCTTTCCGACAGCGAAAGCCGTATGGGGCTCGATCCCCGCTGGCATGTCGCCGGTCATGCGGTCATCCTGGAGCATATGCTGGGCGGCGTGTTGGCGGAGGAGGCAGGCCGTCCGCTGCTTCCTGCGGCCCGTCGCCGGGCGCAGGAGCTTTCCGATCTCGTATCGGCGCTTGTCCGCCTCGTCATGGTGGACGTCGAGATCGCCGTCTCGCTGCGGTTCAACGAGCTCCGCCTCAAGCATCACCATGCCCTGGAGGGGCAGCGGCAGGAAGACCGGGCGGAGGTTCATCAGCTCTTCGCCGACGTCATCCGTTCTCTTGCCGAGCGCGACTTCACGATTTCTCTTCCCGACGAGGTGCCGGACGCCTACCGGGATCTCGCGGGCCTCCTGAACCAGGCGATAGACGCGAGCCGCGCCTCCCTTGCATCGGCTCGCGCCCATGGTGAACGCGCCGAGGCAATCGCGGGGACGCTAGCCTCCGACGCACGCGATTTCGCCGCGGCGTCGACGGGGCACGCGCAGCGGCTGCGCGAGGCATCCGAACAACTTGCCGCCATCACGAGACAGGTCCAGACGTGTACGACCGAGACGGTTGCTGCACAGAAGGCTGCCGCCGCGACCCGCGAGACCGTCGAGGAAAGCGGCCGGATCGCCGGCCGCGCCATGACCGCGATGGCCGACATCGAGGCCTCCGCCGAAAAGATCGGCGAAATCATCGGTGTCATCGACGAGATCGCCTTCCAGACCAATCTCCTCGCGCTGAACGCCGGTATCGAAGCGGCGAGGGCAGGTGACTCCGGCCGCGGTTTCGCCGTCGTAGCCCAGGAAGTCCGCGCCCTCGCACAGCGCTCGGCCGATGCGGCCCATGAAATCAAGTCGCTGGTGAACGGCACCAAGACGCAGGTCGATGCCGGCGTCCAGATGGTCCACCGCACGCAGGATGCGATCAGCGGAATCGTTCGCCAGGTCGCCGATATCGACGTTTCGATCGCAGGGATCGCAAAGACCGCCGACGAACAGGGCGGCGCACTGGAGCGCGTTGCAGCGGAGGTGTCGTCGCTAGGCGCCGAGGTTGCATCGAACGCAGCCCGCGCCGAAGCGGCAGGCGGTCATGCGGACGATCTGCAAACCGTGATCCTCGAGCTCGGGCGGACTGTCCGGGAGTTCAGGATCGAGCGTCAGGCCCGCTACCATTCCGATCAGCCGCGGCAGGTTCAGCCGGCGAGGCCGAAGATGGAACTGATCGCAACCGGAGCCGCGGCCGATCCGCGGGACGACACCGACTTCTTCTTCCACAAAGCGCAAGGAATGATCTGATGGCGACCAAGAAGGCCGCGAATGGCACCTTGAAACTTTCTCCGGTGCTGGACCTCAACGAGGCGACCGCCCTGCACGGCAAGCTGATCTCGATGCGCGGCAGCAATATAGCGATCGACGCTTCGCAGGTTGAACGACTGGGCGTCCAGTGCGCGCAGGTGCTGATCGCCGGCGCGCGTGCATGGCAGGCAGACAAGAAATCCTACGTCGTCGAGAAAAGCTCCGACGCCTTCGCCAAGACAATGCAACTCATCGGCATCGACACCGACCACCTGGTTGCCAAGGAGATCAAGTAATGAAGAAAAAAGTGCTGACCGTGGATGATTCACGGACCATCCGGAACATGCTGCTGGTGACCCTCAACAATGCCGGCTTCGAGACCATCCAGGCCGAAGACGGAGTGGAAGGCCTGGAAGTGCTCGAGGGAGCCAATCCGGACGTCATCGTCACCGACATCAACATGCCTCGCCTGGATGGCTTCGGCTTCATCGAGGGCGTGCGCCGGAACGAAAAGTACCGCGCGGTACCGATCCTCGTCCTGACGACCGAAAGCGACGCCGAGAAGAAGAACCGCGCCCGTCAGGCCGGTGCGACCGGCTGGATCGTCAAGCCCTTCGACCCCGCCAAGCTGATCGATGCAATCGAGCGCGTGACTGCCTGATTTAAACCGCCTGAGCAGGAATCCATCCGATGGACATGAACGAAATCAAAGAGATCTTCTTTCAGGAATGCGAAGAGCAGCTCGCAGAACTGGAATCGGGGCTTCTCAAGCTGAACGACGGAGATCGCGACCCGGAAACGGTGAACGCCGTTTTCCGCGCCGTTCATTCCATCAAGGGCGGGGCCGGCGCCTTTGGCCTGGATGATCTCGTCTCCTTCGCCCATGTCTTCGAAACCACGCTCGACTGCGTCCGATCGAACCGCCTGGAGCCGAGCCCGGACGTCCTCAAGGTGATGCTGAAGTCCGCGGACGTGCTGGCGGACCTGACGAACGCCGCCCGCGACGGCGGTTACGTGGATGAAAGCCGCAGCCGCGGTCTCGTTAAGGAACTCGAAGCGCTGGCAAACGGCGAGGTTCCGGCGGCATCCGCCGAGGCGCCGAAGGCGGTCCAGAAGGCAGCTCCGCAGCCGGCAGCTCCCGCT
>DASUPM010000312.1:0-5172 GCA_036281095.1 Pseudorhizobium sp. | reverse complement strand
GACCGAGAAAAAACTGCCAGCGCTCCGTCAACCCGCCGAGCACGTATTCGAAGACGACGAAGAGTGCCGCACCGGCCAGTGGTCCGAACAGCCGCCCGGTGCCGCCGAGGATGATCAGCACGATCAATTCGCCCGACATGTGCCAGGAGAGCATCGAGGGGCTGACGAAGCGGTTGAGGTCGGCGAACAGGGCGCCCGCCAGACCCGTCATCGCCGCAGAGAGTGCGAAGGCCGTCAGGCGAATGCGGTAAGGTGCAATACCAACGGTGGCAACCCGCACCTCGTTCTGCCGCGCGGCCTGCAGGGCGGAACCGAAACGGGAGCCGCGGATCAGCACGAACAGACCGAGAGCGGCGATCAGCACGGCATAGCAGATCAGGAAGAAGCTCACGGGCTTCATCGTGTTGACGCCCGGAAACTGGTTGCGCACCAGGATCGACAACCCGTCCTCGCCGCCGTAGGCAGGCCAGGAGATCGCGAAATAGTAGACCATCTGCGCAAACGCGAGCGTAATCATGATGAAGTAGACACCCGATGTCCTCAGGCTGATGGAGCCGATGAAAAGCCCCACCACTCCCGCAACGAGCATCGCCACCAGCCAGATCACCGGCATCTGGTTCGTGCCGGAAAGCCCGAACAGGAGCGGGTCGCCCGAGAACGCATGGGTGGCGAGAATGCCCGCCGCATAACCGCCAATGCCGAAAAAGGCCGCGTGGCCGAACGAGACGAGACCGCCCAGCCCGAGGGCGATATTGAGGCCTGTCGCCGCGAGCGCGAGGATCGCCACACGGGTGGCGAGCGTCACGTAGAACGGCTCGCCAAGGGCATTTGCGGCCAGCGGGACGGCAAGCAGCAGCAGGGCAAGGGCCAAGTTGACGAGGTTTTCCCGGGTCAGCATCGCCGCCTCACGCATGGGCTGCGGGGAAGAGCCCGCGCGGCTTCACAGCCAGGATAAGCGCCATCATCACGTAGATGAGCATCGAGGCCGCCGCGGCGCCAATCATGCCGGCCTGCGATGGTGGCAGGAACAGGCCGACCAGTTGGGGCAGCAGGAAGCGCCCCATCGTATCGACGACGCCGACCAGCAGCGCGCCGAGCAGCGCGCCCTTGATCGATCCGATGCCGCCGATGACGATGACCACGAAGGCCAGGATGAGGACCGGCTCGCCCATTCCGACCTGCACCGATTGCAATGCGCCGACCATGGCTCCGGCAAGGCCGGCGAGTGCCGCACCCAGCGCGAAGACGACGGTGTAGAGCGTG
The DNA here is from genome assembly GCA_036281095.1 of Pseudorhizobium sp. Lineage (GTDB taxonomy): Bacteria > Pseudomonadota > Alphaproteobacteria > Rhizobiales > Rhizobiaceae > Neorhizobium. The sequence goes on along the minus strand of DASUPM010000312.1, from coordinate 3,909 downwards.
CGGATATCGACGCCGAGCGCGCCGATCATCTCCCGGTCGCTTTCGCCGGCGCGGATGCGCATGCCGAGCCGCGTCTTGCCGATCAGCAGGTAGAGCCCGAGAGCGACAAGCGCGCCCGTCGCGATGATCGCCAACCGGTAGACCGGATATTGCGCGCCGCCGGGGAGCGCCATTGCACCCTGCAGCAGCGGAGGAATGTCGAGATAGAGCGGAAAGGAACCGAACAGCCAGCGCATGCCCTCGGAGAACATCAGGATCAATGCGAAAGTCGCCAGCACCTGGTCGAGATGATCGCGATCATAGAGCCGCCGAATGACCAGCAGTTCCACGATGGCGCCTGCAGCCGCCGCGCAGGCGAGGCTGGCGACGAGACCGATCCAGAAGGAACCGGTCGCCGCAGCCACGGCCGCACAGGCGAAAGCGCCCACCATATAGAGACAGCCATGCGCGAGATTGATCAGGCCCATGACGCCGAAGATCAGCGTCAGCCCGGCGGCCATGAGAAACAGCATGACGCCGAGCTGCAGGCCATTGAGCAACTGCTCAAGAGCAAGTGCGAGTGTCACCAGTCGACCTTACATCTTGCAGTCTTTGGCGTAGGCATCACCGTGATCGTCAAAGATCTTTTCGACGGTCTTGTTGGTGAGCACGCCGTCATCCCCCTTCACCACTTCGGTCAGGTAGATGTCCTGGATCGGGTGCTGGTTGGTGTTGAACTTGAAATCGCCGCGCGGCGACTGGATGTCGGCCTTCAACAGTTCGGCACGGAACGCTTCGGTATCCTTCACATCCGCCTTGGCAGCGGCCGAGAGGATCAACTGCGCCGCGTCATAGGCTTGCACGGCATAGATCGACGGCAGGCGGCCGTACTCCTTCTGGAAATCCGCGAGAAATTTCTTGCTGACTTCCGTGTCGAAATCCGGAGCCCACTGGCCGGACGCCTTGGCGCCGATCGCCGCGTCGCCGATTGCCGGCAGCACGTCCTGGCTGAAGGAGAAGCCGGGGCCCATGACCGGGATCTCGACGCCCGACTGCGCGTACTGCTTCATGAAGGCAATGCCCATGCCCCCCGGAAGGAAGGCGAAGACGCCGTCGGCACCCGAGGCGCGGATCTGGGCGATCTCGGCCGCATAATCGGTCTGGCCGACTTGCGTATAGACTTCGGAGGTCAACTCGCCCTTGTAATAGCGCTTGAAGCCGGTCAGCGAATCCTTGCCGGCCGGGTAGTTCGGCGCCATGATGAACATCTTCTTGTGGCCCCTGTTGGCGTATTCGCCCATGGCCTCGTGAAGATTGTCGTTCTGATAGGCGGCGTTGAAATAGAGCGGGTTGCAGTTTTCGCCTGCAAGTGCCGCCGGGGCGGCATTGGTGGAAACATAGAACTTGCCTTGGGCGACTGCGCTTGGCGCCACCGCCATCAAAAGGTTCGACCAGACGATGCCGGTCAGGATGTCCACCTGATCGCTCTGGATCATCTTGTCGGCGATCTGGACGGCCAGTTCCGGCTTCTGGCCATCATCCTCGGTTATGACTTCGATCTCGCTGTTGCCGGCCTGCTTGATGGCCAGCATGAAGCCGTCGCGTGTGTCGATGCCGAGACCGGCACCACCGCCGGAAAGCGTCGTAATCATGCCGATCTTGACAGGCTCGGCGAAGGCTAGACCGGAGACGCTCATGCCGAGCGCCAGCGTGGCTGCAGAAACCAGTTTCTTCATTTGTGAACTCCCAGTTGTTTTTATCGTCCCATCCCCAGGCGCTGACCCCTCGATCTCGCAGCCGGATCTCCGGACCGGCATCGGAGCCGACCGGTATTCGCGATACCTTCCACACTTGCAAAAGAACGTCCACTGCCGAAGCGGCGCGCAGCGGTTTTTCCCGTTCTCCTGCATCGCCTCATGCAGCCCTCGCCTGCTTCAGCCTGAACCGTTGGATCTTGCCCGATTCCGTTTTCGGCAGGGCATCGGTGAAGACGATGGAGCGCGGATATTTGTAGGGGGCGATTACCTTTTTGACGTGCTCCTGCAGAAGCTTTGCCATGGCATCGCAGGCCGCGCTGCGATCGGCCAGCACCACATGAGCTTCGACGATGTATCCGCGTTCCGCGTCAGGCACCCCGATCACTGCGCATTCCGCCACCGCCTCATGCTTCAGGAGTGCCGCCTCGACTTCCGGCCCCGCGATGTTATAGCCGGCGGAGACGATCATGTCGTCGGATCGGGCGGCAAAATGGAAATAGCCGTTCTCGTTCTGGACGAAGGAATCCCCCGTGAGGTTCCAGCCGTCGCGGACATAATCCTTCTGCCGGTCGTCGGCGAGATAGCGGCAGCCGGTCGGTCCCTTGACTGCAAGCTTCCCGATCGTCCCGCGCGGCACCTCCCTCATGTCGTCATCCACGACGATTGCCTGATAGCCGGTCAGCGCCTTACCGGTGCAGGCGGCCCTGGAATCCTTCAGGTGGTTGGAAATGAAGATATGCAGCATTTCGGTTGAACCGATGCCGTCGAGCAGAGGCTTGCCGGTCTTCTCCACCCAAGCGTCGTAAACAGGTGCCGGCAAGGTTTCGCCCGCAGATACCGCAAGGCGCAGAGAGGACAGGTCGGCTCCCTTGTCCATCGCCGCCAACATCGCCCGGTAGGCGGTCGGCGCCGTGAAACAGATCGTCGCCTTGTAGGCCTCGATGATCTCGATCATCTTGGGCGGCGTCGCCTGCTCCAGAAGCGTTGCTGCCGCACCGAAGCGCAACGGGAAGATCGCAAGGCCGCCAAGCCCGAAGGTGAAGGCAAGTGGCGGCGAGCCGACAAAGATGTCCTCCGGCGTAACGTCCAGCACTTCCTTTGCATAGGCATCCGCTATGACCAGAATATCGCGGTGAAAGTGCATCGTGGCCTTGGGTACGCCGGTCGAACCGGAGGTAAAGCCGAGCAATGCCACATCGTCGCGACCTGTCTTCACAGCATCGAATTTCACGGGTTTGTCGAGCGCGGCACGATCGAGTTCGGCATCGTGATTGGCCGTCCCGTCGAAGCCGATCACCTGCTTGAGAAATTGGCTTTCCTTGGCGACCGCCACCAGCTCGTCCATCAGGCGGGTGTCGCAGAGCGCCATCGAGACCTCTGCCTTGTCGATGACCTTGGCGAGTTCACCTGCCCTGAGCATCGGCATGGTATTGACCACCACCGCACCGGCCTTGGTCGCAGCCAGCCAGCAGGCGACCATGGCGGGGTTGTTGGCGGACCGGATAAGCACGCGGTTACCGGGCTTGAGGCCGTAATCCTCGGTCAGGGCGCGGGCGATGCGGTTGGTCCAGTCCGACAGCTCCTTGTAGGTCCTGCGGCGCCCATTGCCGATCAACGCGGTGTGATCGCCGAAACCGCGTTCGACCATGCGGTCGGTCAGCTCTACGCCCGCATTCAGCCACTCCGGGTAGTCGAAGCCATCGAGAACAAGCTCCGGCCATTGCTCCGGCGGTGGGAGATGGTCGCGCGCAAACGTGTCCAGATGGCCCGTCGGTCCCAGTTTCATCGTCGAGTTCCCAAGCTTCTTGTGGTCCGTCATCCGGATATCTCCGGTCTGGCAGCCGCGGCATTTTTGCCTTTCCATCAGAAAAGCACCGCTTCCGTCGACTGGCAAGCCAGAAATTTTAAGTTTGTAATAATTTTCAGCGGAGCTTTCTCACGCCCCTTTTACTGGCGGCGAAGGGATGCAAATATGTCGCCCGGACAGCAATTTGACGTCGAGGACGAGATGCGTCATCGGATTACCGATTGGGACGATGCCTATGCCAACGGACCGAACATCGCGGGCGGGGATCGTTGGCCGACGCTGTGGGTGGAACCAGCTCGGGACTATCGGCAGGCGCTCCGCGCGGCGGATCGGGCCGAATTCGACATCGCCTACGGACCTGCCGAG
>DASUPM010000311.1:0-4912 GCA_036281095.1 Pseudorhizobium sp. | reverse complement strand
CATCAGAACGAGAATGACGCCGACGAAGCCGATCGCGATCGCGGTCCAGCGCCGCCAGCCTACCCGCTCGCCGAGGAGCGGCATCGACAGGAGCGCCACCAGCAAGGGAGCCGACTGAAAGACCGCCTGGCTCTGCGCAAGTCCGACCCAGGAAAAGGACAGGATTGCCACGACGATCTGCACCGCCAGCAGTACCCCGCGGGTGATCTGCAGCAAGGGGCGGCTCGTGCTGGCGGTCCCGGCGAGGCCGGCGCGGGAGCGGCTAGCCATCAGCACGGCGAAGCCGGCGAATGCCCAGTAGCGCATCATCGCAATGAAGATCGCCGGGTAGTTGTCCCCGAGATACTTGGTAATGCCGTCCTGGATGGAGAAGATCGTCACCGCCAGAATGGCGAATGCGAGGCCGGTCGCCCGAGGTGTCATGAGGATCGAATTTCCTGGGTTGGCCTTCCGGTGAGGAACCGGGCAGCCGTCGCAAAGGCTGGCAGGTTGTCTGACAACGCCACGCAAGATAGCGCCGGATGCCGCGGAGGCAAGCGCAAAATCAGCGGATTTTGATCGCCCAGGTCACATCGCGTCTGGCGAGGACCTCTGCCGCATCTCCGAGTCTGATACGGCCCGTGCTGCGCGGTACGGCGTTCCAGCCGAAGAGCGGGCCCGGCACGCGCCGATCGGCCGACATGCGGATGCGGCCCATGGCAGGCATGGGACTTGCGACCTCGCGAGATCCCGTCGTCTGGTCCTGCGTGGTCATGATGCAGCGGGCACAAGGCTTGACCAGATCGAAGGTCACGCCGCCGATATCGAGGGTGGCCCAGCCGTCTTCCGCCCAGGCTTGGTCGGTATCCAGCACGATATTCGGCCGGAATCGTTCCATCCCGACCTCACCCTCGCCCCGTGCCGCCATATCGGCATTGAGCGCCTCGAGCGACGCGGTGGTCGTAACCAGGATCTGGTAGCCGTCTGCGAAGGCGACGGGGGTATCCTCTCCGGCCCATTCGGCGCTTGCCGTGCGGCTGGAGCGGTCGTCGAAAAAGACCAGGCGGACCTCGCGGTCCATCCAGCGGGAAAGCACAGCATTCGTCGCGTCGTCCGCAAGCGCGGCGCTGACGGGAGATTTCCACACGACGATATCCATCCGGCGCCCGGCGGAGGGTTGGCTGGTCTCGATCTCCTCGGTGCCGTCCAGCGCGATACGGACGTTGGTCTCTCCGGGAAATACGACAAGCCGGGCGAGGGCGGGCAATTCACGCTGCGTGATGAAGCCGCCCGCCGGATCGACCAGCATCATCCGTCGGTCGCCGGGAATCCCTTCGGATCGGATGTCTGCTTCCCGCAAGGGGATGCCGCGGCCGCTCTTGAGGGGATAGTAGTGCAGGGCGCTGACGTGCATGGAGGACCTTCAGATCTCGTCGAGAAACATGTCGAGCACGCGCTTGAGCCGCTCGTGCCGTTCGGTTGCGAGCGCTCGCCCGGCCGCGGTCTGGAAACCGTCGGCAAGCCGGAAGAGCTTGGTCTCGAAATGGTCGATGGCGAAGGCCTTGTCGTCGAGAGGGCGGCTCTCGGCCAGCGGATCCACGGGATCGTAGAGGCCCGATCCCAGGCGCCCGGCAATATAGAAGCAGCGCGCCGCGCCCACCATGCCGATGGCGTCGAGCCGGTCCGCATCCTGCAGGATCTTCGCCTCCAGCGTCTCGGGAACGATGCCGGCGGAAAAGCTGTGCGCCGCGACGGCATGGCCGACGGCGGCAATCTCGCCCTCCTGCCACGAGAGACCGCGCAGGACACCGGCAGCCTTTTCGGCCGCCAACCGGGACGCCTGGCTCCTGAGCGGCGAGTTCTTTTCGACCGCTACGCAGTCGTGCAGGAGAACCGCGGCGGCCAGTACGCGGCCGTCTCCGCCTTCCGCGGCGTGGATGCGCATGGCGTTGCGGAATACCCGCAGGATATGCGCGACGTCATGCGATCCGTCGTCCCCCTCCGCGGAATGGGGCAGAAGGGCGAGAGCCAGTTGCTCGTACGGCGCAAAGGTCGCGGCGAGGGAAACGGTCATGGCTGCTCTGCCTCCGCAGGGAGTGATTTGCGGGCGGTGCCGGAAGACGTGCTGGCAAGGATCTTCTGGTAGAACAGTCCGATCCCGATCAGCACCGCGCCCAGTCCGATGAAGGACAAGGCGCGCAGCATGCCTTCGAGGTTCGACATGTCGATCAGGAAGACCTTGAGGACCGTCAGCATCACCAGCCCTGCCGAGGCCAGGCGGAGGCTTCTTGCCTTGAACCGCGAGCCGAGGACAAGCAGGGCCACGCCGATGAGCAGCCAGACCACGGAATAGGCGTAGGTTTCGTTCTGCAGGAAGCCCTTCCAGTCCGCGATGTTTTCGCCCTGCCAGAAGCGGCGGACGGAGAGCGTCGCCCAGAGGAAGCCGAGCACTGCCCCGGAGACGGCGAGCATGGCGACGAACGGCTTCGGCCGCCTTTCGCGCGCAAGGAAGGCGAGGCCGGCATAGCCGAGGGCGGGCAGCAGGTACCCGATCAGGAGCAGGTTCACGATGGGCCAACTGCCGGTGCCTTCACCCGTGAAATAGGGGTTGAGCCCGAACATGTGCAGGGAAAGCACATTGAGGGTCGCCAGTACGCCGGCGATCATCGACCCGTATCGGAAAACCGGGCTCGGTGATCGGAAGTCGAGCGTCATGAGGGCTCCGGAGAAGCCGATCGTCAGCAGCGTGTAGATCGATTGCTCGCCGAGCGTCGGCACGCGGTCGTCCAGCACGCCGCCGTTCATGGCATGGCGGACGAGGATTGCCGCCGTCATCAGCACCATCAGGGAGGCGAGCGCCTGGAGCAGATTTCGGGCGCGCAGCCCCGGCCAGTGGCGCAGGCGATATGCGGCAAGAACCGCAAGGAGTGCGGGGATGCCGTAGCCGGGCAGCAGCGGGTTCCAGAACGGCGTGGTTCCAAGCTGGCTTTCTCCCACCAGCGTCGGGTCCCAGGCAATCCGGGCGAAGATCACCAGGAGCGCGAAGGCCATCGCCCAAGGGAGGGCGCTCCAGCGTCGCAGGCTCGTCGCCGCCACGTAGCCGAAGCCGAGTACGGCCAGCAGAATGGTCGTGACGAGGCCGTTTGTCAGGGCGTGCAGGGCGAAGGCGAAGGCGGCGAAGGAGCCGGCCACCATGAGATTGCCGGGGCGGCCGGTTCCGTTCTCTCTGAGCTGCCAGGCAGCACCGGCAAGGAGAGCTATCCCGAGGCCGATGCCGTAGAGCCCATGGATCCAATCGCGCGCCAGAAGCCCGAAGTTCAGGAAGCTGATTGCCGCAAGTGCAACCGGAACAGCTGACATCAGCACTGCCCAGATCACCGCGAATTTTTCCTCGGTTCGCCCGTGCCTCCTGAGAAACGCGAACCCGAGCAGCAGGAAGACTGCGCCCAGAAGCAAACTTGTAAGGATGTCGGCGGCAAAGCCCGTCGTGAGCGCGTTGGCTCCACCGGCCGGCGAAATAGGCACATCCCCGAGCCGGATCAATGCAAGGAGGCCGATGACGACGATTGCCCCGCCGGCAGCGGCAAGCGCCGGCCATACGGCATAGGCGCGCCCGGCGCCGAGCGCGGCAAGCGCTGCGATAAGGGCCGCGGCGACGAAGGAAGGGTTCCCCCCGACACTATCCCAGGCGGCGAGCATCGAAAGCGCCGGCAGAAGCACGCCGACCGACACGGAGAGGCTGATGCCGAGCGGTTGTCGGCGAAGCAGTCTCCACCACGTGAGCGCGGGCGCATCGGCGGGTTGCGCTATGTCCGCCCCGGGCCAGAGGAAGGCCGTGCCCGCAATCATCACCAGCAGCGAGAAGGCAGGCGGCAGCGCGTCGAAGCCGTCCGAAGTCAGGACGTAGACGACGACCCAACTGGCCAGGCCAAGGATTGCCAGCACCGGCAGCCTCTTCCAGCCTCGCAGGCGGCATGCTCCGGCGGAGGCAAGCCAGACCACCGCCAGGAAGCCGAAAAGAACACCGGCATTCGGAGCCGTGGACGAAACGAGCGCGGGTGTGACGAGCGAGGCGGCAAGCCCGAGCCCCGCCAGCGCCTGGCCGTGAAGGAGAGAAAGCCCGAGCGTCGCGAGCGAGATCAGCCCCAGCAGCGCGAAAGCGGCAGCCGGACCGATGAAGCCGTAATAGGCATGGGCCGCGTAGGTGGCGCCGAGCAGCGTCACGGCTCCGGCCGCGGTGAGTGCTCCGGGGATCATCGCGTTGGCGTAGCGGCCGGAAACCTGAGGCAAGGCCTTGCGGCGGACGATCTCCGCCAGCGCGACCAGCAGCAGGCCGAAGACCGATGCCAGGGTCAGTCGCGCCTGCGGGCCGAGCAGGCCGCTCTCGATCGAATAGCGGATCAGGAAGATGCCACCGAGCGCAAGCGCCACACCGCCGACCCAGACCGTCCAGCGAGCCCCGAGGCTGCTTTCCAGGCTGTCACCTTCCCGCGCTGCCGGAGCGATGGGATCATCGGCGGGGGGAGCGGTTTCGCGTGCGGCCGCCTCGATCGTTTCCGGTTCCGCCGCTGCGGTCTCCGTGGACTCGGCCAAGGTGGCGGCCGGATCGGGGTCGGGAGTGGTTGTGACTGCGGGAACGGCGGGATTGCTTTCGCCGACCCGGATCCTCAGTGCCGCAAGTTCGTCCTCGACCTTCGCCAGTCGTTGCGACGTCTTTCGTTGCCACGTAACGCCGAGCACGATCAGAATGAGCAGCAGAAGTTCCATGGAATCGTCCCCGGGTGGCTCGACGTTTATACATGGCAGTTTCGCATTTCGGGAAGAGTTGAGCTGCCGGCGGTGTGTCGTTCGCCCCATGCCCGCAGTCCGGCCAGACGGTCGTTACCCGCAGCACGCCATGCATGCGGGACGGCCGCGCGGAAGGGACAGCGCG
>DASUPM010000310.1:0-9992 GCA_036281095.1 Pseudorhizobium sp. | reverse complement strand
AGGTCGGCGCCCTGACCGCAAGCCAGCTCGGCAGCCTCGCCACCCAGCAGGTCGCGGCCCTGAGCGCCAGACAGGTGGCCGCCCTCACACCCAGTCAGATCACCGGTCTTGAGGGCAAGCTCGGCTCGCTGAGCGAGAGAGCCATTCCGGGCCTGAGCACGGATCAGATTGCGGCGATGAGCCCGAGCCAGATCGGCGAGATGACCAGCACGCAGGTGGCGGCGCTGACCGCCAGACAGGTGTCGTCGCTTAGCTCCGAGCAGATCACGGCGCTCGACACGAACCTCGCGTCGATCAGCGCCAGAGCGATCACCGGCCTCACCACGTCCCAGATCAGCGCCATGAGCGCGACGGAGATCGGTGCGTTCAGCGAAACCCAGATGGCCGCGCTGAAGGCGACGCAGCTTGCTGCCGTCGCAGCGGAAGACATTGCGGAACTTTCCACCGCCGACGTGGCGGCGATCAGCAACCGGTCGATTTCCGGTCTGTCGACCGCCGCCGTCGTCGAGCTCGACGCCACGCAGATCGCGGCATTGACCACGGGCCAGGTTACCGCCCTCTCTACGGAGCAAATCACCGCACTGACACCGGATCAGGTGGGAAATCTGACGACCAGCCAGGTCGCAGCTCTTACCTCGCGGCAGGTGGCGGTCCTCAGCGCGGAGCAGATCACCGCACTCGACACCAAGATCGGCTCCATCAGCGTGCGGGCACTGTCCGGCCTGACGACCACCCAGATCGACGCCATGAGCCCGAGCGAGATCGGCGCGTTCAGCGAAACCCAGATCTCGGCACTGCGGGCAACGCAACTGGCGGCGCTGACCGCGGAGGATATCGCAGAACTCACCACCAGCGACATCGCCGCAATCAGCACGCGGTCGATCACCGGCCTCTCCGCCGGCGCGATCGCGCAGCTTGACACGGCGCAGCTCGGCGCCCTGACCACAAGCCAGATTGCGGCACTGTCCACCGGCCAGATCGCCGCCTTGACCACCGACCAGATCACCAGTTTCAGCGACGGCCAGCTTGGCGCGCTCAACTCACGGCAGGTCAGCGCCCTGACGACCGCGCAGATCACGGCGCTCGACACCGGCGTCGGCGCATTGGCGGCGCGGGCAATGTCCGGCCTGACCGGCACGCAGATCGGCGCGATGAACGCCGCCCAGATCGAAGCATTCGACGCAGACCAGACGGCTGCCCTCAAGGCTGCGCAACTCGCAGCCATGGCCGCCGAGGACATCGCCGGTTTTTCCACCGACGACATAGCCGCCATTCATGCACGGGCCATTTCCGGCCTCTCCGCCGACGCAATCGCCGAACTCAATACGGCACAGCTCGCCGCACTGTCGACCAGCCAGGTCGCGGCTCTCTCGACCGAACAGATCACTGCGCTGACACCCGATCAGGTGAGCGTGCTCAGCACGGAACAGATCGCGGCCCTCAATGCGCGGCAGGCAGCCGCCCTCACCGCCAACCAAATCACCGCTCTCGACGCCCGGATCAGTTCGCTCAATACCAAAGCGGTTGCCGCCCTCACCACGGACCAGATCGCCGGCATGAGCCCGACCGAACTCGGGGCGCTGAGCGAAGTTCAGGTCACGGCGCTCAAGGCGGCGCAACTGGCTGCGGTGGCGGCCGAAGATATCGCGGAATTCTCCACGGCCGACATTGCAGCCATCAGTGCGAGATCGATCTTCGGCCTTTCGACCGCAGCGATCGGGCAACTGGATTCCGCCCAGCTCGCGGCCTTGTCGACCGGCCAGATCACCGCTCTGTCTTCGGATCAGATTGCGGCGCTCACTCCAGACCAGGTCGGGGAGCTCGATACGAACCAGCTTGCAGCCCTGACGGCAAGGCAGGTCGCGGCACTGGCCGCCGATCAGATCTCGGCGCTCGAGCCGAACATCGCCGCGCTCAGCACGCGCGCGGTCGCAGGGCTCACCACGTCGCAGATCAACGCCATGAGCGCCAGCGAGATCGGCGGGCTGAGCGAAAGCCAGATCGGAGCATTGAAGTCTGCCCATTTCGCCGCCATGGCAGCCGAGGATTTCGCGGAGTTTTCAACGGGCGACATCGCGGCGATCGATGCCAGGGCCATCCCTGGCCTGGCGCCCAGCATCCTCGCCGCCTTCAGCAGCGACCAACTTCTCGCCTTGACGACGGAGCAGATCCAGGCCGCCACCCCCGATCAGGTCGAGGTGTTGATTGCCGCCTTCAACGCGCTCTGACACGAGCGCATTGCGCGAGTAGAAGGCGGAGTTCTACGCGGCTCCACCTCGTCCATCGCGTCCATTCGGACAAAGCGGCGTGAAGCCGGATGAGGGATCATTCCACGGCAGCAGAGAATATCCCCTGCCGTGTCAATCGGCGCGACCTTAGAACGTCTTGCGGAACATGCCGCGATCGATCTGGCGCTGGCGGTATTCGAGGTCGACGCGATCAACCGCATTATTGAGATAGGCAGTTTCGCGATCTTCGATGCTGGGGCCGCGCAGAGCGCGGGCGATCTTCCTCATGGGACCAAACATAGTCTTCGTTTCCTTTATTGCACTGCAGCAATATAGGAAATTCCACCCGACTTAACCATCGCCGGAGAGGCGGCCCTGCCCTGCTCAGGAAGCATGGCAGGGCTATTATCAGCCCAAGAAGACGGCAGATCAGTCGTAGACGCGCTTCACCGTCGAAACGCAGTCAAGATCCTTCAACTGAGTCAGCAACTGGTTCAACTGGCGCAGGTCCCAGACTTCCACATCGAGCGCGATTTCGGAGAAGTCGGTAGCGACGCGCCCCATGTCGAGCGTGCGGATGTTGATGTCGAGCCCGCCGATGGTCTGGGCCACGGTTGCCAGGGTGCCGGGCTCGTTCAGCGCGTTGATGGCGATGCGCGCGGTGAAGCGGGCCTTGTTGGCGTCGTCGAGATCCCAGCGCACATCGATCCACCGTTCCGGCTGCTCATCGAAGCGCTGCAGCGCCGGCGCCTGGATCGGATAGATGGTGATCCCTGCTCCCTCTTCCATGATGCCGACGATCCGGTCTCCGGGGACCGCGCCGCTCGGGGCAAAACGGACCTGCGTGTTGCCCGACAAACCGCGGATCGGCAGCGGTGCCGGCCCCGGCGCGTCCGCGTCCACCTCACGGGCCTCGGCCGACCGCCCAGGCACCCGGAACATCATGCCCGAAACGCTGCGGACGTTGAACCAGCCTTCGTCCGCCGATGGCTTCACCGTGACGCGTTCGTCCTTGTAATCCGGATAGACCGCCCGCATGACGTCGAGCGAGGACAGTTCGCCCCTCCCGACCGCGGCGATGGCGTCCTCGACCTCCTTCTGGCCGAGCCGGTGGAGAACGGGTTTCAGCCCTTCGCGGGAGAAGACCTTTCCGGCCCTCTCGAAAGTGCGCTCGAGGATGCGGTAGCCGAGGCCGGCATACTGCTTGCGGATGGCCATGCGCGTCGCCCGACGGATGGCGGCGCGCGCCTTGCCGGTGACGACGATCTCCTCCCAGGCGGCCGGAGGAACCTGCACTCCGGAGCGAATGATCTCGACCTCGTCGCCGTTGTTGAGGCGCGTGACGAGCGGCATGATGCGGCCGTTGATCTTCGCGCCGACCGTGGTGTCGCCGATGTTGGTGTGGACCGCATAGGCAAAATCGATCGGCGTGGCGCCGCGCGGAAGGGCGATCAGTTTCCCCTTCGGCGTGAAACAGAAGACCTGATCCTGGAACAGCTCGAGCTTCGTATGCTCGAGGAATTCCTCCGGGTTGTCGCCCTCCGAAAGCGCCTCGATCGTATGGCGAAGCCAGGAATAGGCATTGGATTCCTTCGGAAGGAGTTCGCCGCCCTCCCCGCCTTCGCCGTCCTTGTAGAGTGCGTGGGCAGCGATGCCGTATTCGGCGATCTCGTGCATTCGGAGGGTGCGGATCTGCAGCTCGATGCGCTGGCGCGATGGGCCGACGATGGTGGTGTGGATCGAGCGGTAGTCGTTCTGCTTTGGCGTCGAGATATAGTCCTTGAAGCGGCCGGGAACGACGCGCCAGCGGGTGTGGACGATGCCGAGCGCGCGGTAGCAGGACGGAATGTCGCCGACGATGATACGGAAGCCGTAGACGTCCGACAGTTGCTCGAACGACAGCGACTTGGATTGCATCTTCCGGAAGACGGAATAGGGCTTCTTTTGCCGCCCCTTGACGCTTGCATCGAGCAAACCGTTGGCGACGAGCAGGTCCCGCAACTCATCCTCGATCTTGGTGATCAGCCCCTCGTTACGGGCGGAGAGTTCCGCCAGCCGCCCGACAACGGTCTCGTATGCCTCCGGATTCAGGTAACGGAAGGAGAGATCCTCCAGCTCGTCACGGAGGTCCTGCATACCCATGCGGCCGGCAAGCGGCGCATAGATGTCCATGGTTTCTTCCGAGATCCGCGCGCGCTTCTCGGGATTCATATGCTCCAGCGTGCGCATGTTGTGGAGCCGATCGGCGAGCTTCACGAGCAGAACCCGCACGTCGTCGGAAATCGCCAGCAGCAGCTTGCGCAGGTTTTCGGCCTGCTTGGCTTTCTTGGTGACCAGATCGAGCCGCTTGAGCTTGGTCAGCCCCTCCACCAGCCGCCCGATGTCCTCGCCGAACAGCTCGTCGATCTCGGCACGGGTAGCCGTGGTATCCTCGATGGTGTCGTGAAGAAGAGCGACGGCGATCGTCGACTCGTCCAGATGCATGTCGGTCAGGATGGCAGCGACTTCCAGCGGGTGGGAGATGTAAGGGTCGCCACTCGCACGCTTCTGTTGTCCATGCTTCTGCATCGCATAGACATAAGCCTTGTTGAGAAGAGCTTCGTTGGCATCGGGCTTGTACCTTTGAACCCGCTCCACAAGCTCATATTGCCGCATCATGCCGGAAGAATTCCTACCTTGAAAAATGAAAAATGGCGCGCCGGTCCAAGACTGGCGCAGCCATCATAATGCATGCAAACGATTTCGAACCAGACAATGAACGATCAGTAATCGTCGCTCTTTTCCGGCGGAACGAGGCCTTCGATACCTGCCAGCAATTCTTCTTCGGACATCTGGTCGAAGGTAACCGTCTCCGGCAGGTCCTCTTCGTTCTCGCTGCTGTCGGCGCCGGTGGCTGCACCGGCGTTGGAGGAGATCAGCGAAGCCGGATCGGGCTCGGGCTCGTCCACTTCCACGTGCTTCTGCAGCGAATGGATCAAGTCCTCCTTCAGGTCGTCGGGAGACAGCGTCTCGTCGGCGATCTCGCGCAGGGCAACGACCGGGTTTTTGTCGTTGTCGCGGTCTATCGTGATCGACGCACCCTGGGAAATCTGGCGGGCGCGATGGCTGGCCAGGAGGACGAGCTCGAACCGGTTGTCGACTTTGTCAATGCAATCTTCTACGGTGACACGGGCCATTGCCTGTCCTTTGCAGTCGTTATGTCGGGAATTTAGATGCCCGATACAGCCATTGCGACAGGAATTCAAGTTTTTCCTTCCACACGACCTCATCCGGCCCATAATGCGGCTGCTCGAAAGGCATGAGGATTTCGAGGGGGAAAGCGCTTTGACAAAAGCCTGTCGTGCCGTAAATGCAAATACATGAATGATTCATAATGTAACGCGCGGAGCAGCATCGCATATTCACATGCCAAGCCGACCCGCGCCAATCCTGCGCAGCAGGTAATAATAAACTGGGATGGAGAAAATATGTTTGACCCAAGAGAGAAGATCGCCCTCTTCATTGACGGCGCCAATCTCTACGCCGCCTCCAAGAGTCTGGGCTTCGACATCGACTACAGGAAGTTGCTCAAGGCGTTCCAGAAGCGCGGCTACCTGCTGAGGGCATATTACTACACCGCGCTGATCGAGGATCAGGAGTACTCGTCGATCCGACCGCTGATCGACTGGCTGGACTATAACGGCTACAAGGTCGTCACCAAGCCCGCGAAGGAATTCACGGATTCAATGGGCCGCCGGAAGATCAAGGGCAATATGGACATCGAGCTCGCGATCGATGCGATGGAGCAGTCGGATACGGTGGACCATCTGGTGCTCTTTTCCGGCGACGGCGACTTCACCACCCTGGTCGAAGCCCTGCAACGGAAGGGCCGCAAGGTTTCGGTCGTATCGACCATGGCGACCCAGCCACCGATGATTGCCGACGACCTGCGCCGCCAGGCGGACCACTTCATCGATCTGGCTTCGCTGAAAGCCGAGATCGGCCGCGACCCTTCGGAGCGGATGCAACGCCCGGCGGAGCCGACGGAATCGACGGAAGCTTGAGATTTCCAAGACGCGCGTCTTCGCTGTAAGCCACTCGCGCAGCCGAATACATCACCGCTGCGGCTGCGCGACCCCATGTTTGCGGCTCCTGAACACCGCCTCGGTCAGGAGGGCCAGCGGAATTCCGATAGCCAGCGGGATGAAGAAATAGATCACCCTGAAGGCGACCAGGGAACCGATCGAGGCCTGGTCACCCATCACATGCCGCACCGTTGCTTCGAGCACGCCGAGGCCGCCCGGCGCGTGGGTGATGAGGATGGCGATATTGGCCAGGACGTAAGCCGTCGCCGCCTTGAGATAGCTGACGTCGGCCGAGGCGCCCATCACCTCCCGCAGGGCAGCCGATACCAGTGCAAAATTTATCGTGCCTATCACCACCTGCGCCAAGGCAAGCCGGAGAGTCGGCATCTGGAACGTCCAACTGCGGATGCGGACGGGAGCGCGTGCAAATTTCGCCAGCGCCAGATACCCCGCCACGAGGAGCAGGCAGAGCACCCCGATCGCCAGGACCCAGGGCTCGCCGAGGCGCAGGACCTCCGCGCCATCCGCCGGATTGACGATCAGAACCACACCGGTCAGCATGGCCAGTCCGACGCCGACCGTCACCCCGGACAGTAGGACGATCTTCGCGACGTCTTCGGTGCTCATGCCCCAATGAGCGTAGTAGCGATAGCGGAGACCGCCGCTGCTCAGGCCGGCGAGGCCGACGCTCTGGCCAATCGACAGGCTTATGAAGGATGCAAGCCCGATCTTTGGATAGCTCAAGTCACTTCCGACATAGCGGACGCCACACCAGTCGAAGCCCGTCAGGCACAGATAGGAGGCCGCGGTGAACGCAGCAGCCATTGCCAGGTTGTAGGTCGGGATTTCGCCGATCGAGGCCGTGATATCCGACCAGGTGTATTCGCTGAAGATATTCCAGAGAAGATAGGCCGCAAGGCCGAGACCCAGGACGAGGAATCCGTAGGTCAACAATTTTTTATGCTTCATAGCGGGCTCACGTGAGGGTTGCGCCTCAACGTCGCCGGCCGGATTTGGTTCCTTCCGGTGATCCGGGATCGCTCGGTTCGATGCGCGCAAGAACCCGAACGAACGAAGGATCGTCCGGATTGTACCCGGGTGCCATGGCAACGAAACGAGAGCCGGCAGGAGAAAGCTTCATCATCCGGCCGAGGTGAAACAGGCGCCAGCCGACGCCCGTGCCGGCGCTCTGCCAGGCGCTCAGGGCAAGGTGGTCGCCGCGGTCATACCCGAATATGTGAGGTTGAACGACACGCTCCACATCGTCGTAGGTGAGGAGGAGCACCTCACGCCCGGCGATCGCCTGGCGGATGATCTTTTCGAATGTCTTCGACGAACGGTGCGGCATGCGACGCAAACGAGGCTGCCGAGGAAATGTTCTGGGTTAAACAAGGCTGCCCCGACATGGGGAAGCTCAGTGATCCTTCAGCAGCCGGCTCTTCTGGCGGTTCCAGTCCCGCTCCTTCTCCGTCTCGCGCTTGTCGTGCAGCTTCTTGCCCTTCGCAAGCGCGAGCTCGAGCTTTGCACGGCCGCGGTCGTTGAAATAGATCTTCAGAGGAACCAAGGTCATGCCCTCACGGTTGATCCCCGCGCGCAGGCGGTTGATCTCGCGCTTGCTGAGAAGCAGCTTGCGCCGGCGGCGCGGCTCATGGTTGAAGCGGTTCGCCTGCAGATATTCCGGCAGGTGGGAGTTGATCAGCCAGATTTCATCCCCTTCGTCGGAGGCATAGGACTCGGCGATATTCGCCTTGCCTTCGCGCAGCGACTTCACCTCCGTCCCGGTGAGGACGAGGCCGACTTCGTAGGTATCCAGGATTTCGTAGTTGAAGCGCGCCTTGCGGTTCTCCGCGACGATCCTGTTCACTGTCCTCTGGCTGCCTTTGGGGGCCATCTGTCATCCATCCGCCCGTCACTGAACGTCTCTGCTCCCCGACCGAGGGCGCCGGCCGGGGTTCCTGTCATGTAATGCGCGACCACGAGGAAGTGAAGCGGCAGCCGGCCGCGTCAGTTGCCGTTCATCTCAGTTGAGGAGGCCGGCATGGCGGAGTGCTGCATCGATCGTGGCTTCCGTAGCCGGTTCGAGGCCCGACATCAGCGGCGAGCGAACCGTCCTGGCGAGCCCTCTCGTCCGCCACAGGCCGTACTTCGCGCCACAGACGCCGGGCTCCAAGAAAATCGCCTTGTGGAGCGGCATCAGCCGGTCCTGGTATTCCAGCGCCTTGGCATAGTCGCCGGCAAGGGTGGCGGCCTGGAATTCGGCGCAGAGCCTCGGCGCCACATTGGCCGTTACGGATATGCAGCCGACGCCGCCATGTGCGTTGAAACCAAGCGCGGTGGCATCTTCTCCGGACAGCTGGATAAACTCCTTGCCGCAGGTGATCCGCTGTTCGGACACCCGCTCCAGCTTGCCCGTGGCATCCTTGACGCCGGCGATATTGGCGTGTGCCTGGCGAAGAGCGCCCATGGTTTCGGGCGTCATGTCAATCACCGATCGTCCCGGAATGTTGTAGATGAAGATCGGCAGCTTCACGGATTGCGCAATGGCGGCGAAATGCGCGAACAGGCCCTTCTGGGTCGGCTTGTTGTAATAGGGCGTCACGACCAGCAGGGCATCCGCACCCGCCTCTTCGGCATGAACGGCCAGTTCGATTGCCTCACGGGTATTGTTGGAGCCAGCTCCGGCAATGACGGGGACGCGCTTCGCGGCCACTTCGATGCATAGCTCGACGACCCGCTTGTGCTCCGCATGGGACAAGGTGGGGGATTCCCCCGTCGTGCCGACAGGCACCAGGCCACTGCTGCCTTCCGCAATCTGCCACTCCACATGAGCGGCAAAAGCCTCCTCGTCCACGCCGCCATTCTCTGTGAATGGCGTGACGAGTGCGGGCATGGATCCCTTGAACATGCAAAACTCCTGGCGGCCGGACAGTCCACGCTTCGGCCGCATTCCGTGATTAAGGTGGCGCACAATAGAGCGGTGGGAATGCGACGACAAGCGGATGCTGACGCGATTTCTCCTTACAAGCCGTTGCGCCTGAAGGCGCATTTTTCGCAGTCTCGGTAAGCTTTGGTTAATGCGCGTAACAGCTAATATGACGTGGGGTTCTTTATCGTTGTCGCGGATCACTGGATGAAAAAGCCTGTGCTGTTGCTGACGGCCGTCGGCCTCGGCTTGTCGACCGTTGCTCCTGCCGCCGTGGCTGCGGAAGGTTCTGTCGTGCCCCTTCCCTACGTGAAGCCCGACAATCCGGCGACCGCCGCATTTCCCATGCCTCTGACGACAGGCCCGCTGCCCCGCACCGGCCGCCTCGCCCCCGCGCCGGTTCTGAAGGCCGGCCTCGACGCCCTTTCCGATCGCGACGCAAAGCGGGCTCTTTCTGTTCGCGACAGCCTGCCATCCGGCTCGCTCGATCGTCACATCCTGACCTGGGCGATTGCTACCGCCGGTCTATCCGGGATACCGTCAGCAGAAATCATTGCCGCCGAGAGCGAACTCACCGGCTGGCCGGGCCTTGCCGGGCTGCGTGCGCAAGCGGAGCGAGCCCTGTTTCTGGAGAATTCGGGAGCGGAGAACACGCTTCGCTTCTTCTCCGGAAAGCAGCCCGAGACCGCGGAAGGCTCCTTTACCCTGGCGCGGGCGCTGAAAAGCACCGGGCGCACCACCGAAGCCATGAAAACCATCCGTCACGTCTGGGCTTCC
>DASUPM010000309.1:0-6000 GCA_036281095.1 Pseudorhizobium sp. | reverse complement strand
GGGACTGACGGGGCTTTGGCAGATCAGCGGCCGGAACGACGTTTCCTATGAAAGCCGGATCGCCTTCGATACCCAGTATGTGCAGAACTGGTCCCTCGTCCAGGATGTGCTCATCATCGCCAAGACCATTCCGGCGGTTTGCCTTTCCCGCGGCAGCTACTGAGCGGACCCTACAACTCGTAAACAGTTTTGAACAGAAAGCGTCGAAGCGCTTCCGTTCTTCGACGTTAGAGACATGAAGCAAAGGAACTACGATGCGAAAAAATCTGTCCGCATCGCGCCGGAATCCGGCGGTCCGCTGGATCGCTACAGGGCTGCTGGTCGTAACGACATTTCCAGCAATGGCACAGGACGGTGCCTATCAGCTGGGAGTCATGGACCGGCTGAAGATCCGCGTGGCCGAGTGGCAGCCGGCCGAGGGGACGATCAGGAATTGGGACGCAATCGGCGGCGACTACACGGTAGGGCCGGCGGGCGCGATCTCCCTGCCCTTCGTCGGCGAGTTTGCGGTATCGGGCAAGACGACCGGCGAGGTCGCGACGGAAATCGGCAAGCGCCTGCAGAGCGAGTTCGCCCTGAAGACCGAGCCCTCGGCCTCCGTGGAAATTGCCGAATTCCGGCCGATCTTTCTCGCCGGCGATGTCACGACGCCCGGCGAATACCCGTACAAGCCCAACATGACCGTCCTGAAGGCCGTCAGCCTGGCTGGCGGGCTCAGGCGTTCGGACGCCGGCCAGCGTTTCGCCCGTGACTTCATCAACGCGCGCGGCGATGCGGCCGTTTACGATACCGAGCAAGCCCGCCTCGTGGCCCGCAAGGCCCGGCTGGTGGCAGAGGTGAACGGCGCCGAAGAGATCGCCATGCCCGCGGAACTGGAAAAGGTGCCCAATGCGCCGCAGCTCCTCGAAAGCGAAACAGCCCTGATGAAGTCCCGCCGCCAGCGCTACGAGCTCCAGCTCAAGGAGCTTGCCGATCTCCGGTCGCTTCTGCAGAGCGAGGTCAAGTCGCTTGCTCAGAAATCCGAGACGCAGAAGGAACAGCTTGAGCTGGTCCAGAAGGACCGCGAAAGGATCAGCCGCCTGAGCGAACAGGGGCTCGCCACGAGCCAGCGGCGCCTCTCCATCGAGGAAAGAACCGCGGAGGTGGAATCGACGCTGCTCGACATCGATACGGCGGCGTTGCGTGCCAAGCAGGACATCAGCAAGGCCAATCAGGATGAGATAAACCTCCGCAACGACTGGGAGGCGCAGCGGGCGAAGGAATTGCAGGATACCGAAGCGGAGCTGGAAAAGCTGGGGCTGCAACTGACCACCAGCCGGCAGTTGATGTCGGAGGCACTGGCACAGTCGGCGGAGGCGCTGAAGTTCGACGCAAGCGGCAAGGCCGCATCGATAAGCTACACAGTGGTTCGCGACGAAGGAGATGGGCCGAAGGAGGTTGCGGTGAACGAGTCGACCCCGCTGCGTCCGGGTGATGTGGTCAAGGTTACCTCCGAACTGCTGATGCAATGAGGCGCGGATGAGGATCGCGAAGTCTGCTCTTCTGGAGCCGGAGCGCAATCAGGTCTACGGGGTAGCTGCGACTGCCCTTTCGTTCTTCGTCTTCGCTTACTCCACCCGGTTCGGACAGGTTTCCATCCTCGCCTACTATGGCCTGTGGTTTCCGCTGGTACTCGTGGATTACCGGCGGGTTCTCGGAAACTATGCGCGCTACGGCTGGATCTTCGGCTTCGCGCTGGTATGCTTCCTGTCGACCTTCTGGTCGGCCGCGCCGTCGGCTTCCCTCCGGGCGGCGGTGCAATACCTGACGCATATCGTCTGCGCCCTCATCGCGATGCGCGTCCTTGCGCCGGCAACCTTTTCCCGTGGCGCGGTCTGTGGCAGCATTCTCGTGCTTCTGTACTCGCTGGCCTTCGGCAGCTACCACTACGATCCGCTCGATGGCACCTACAGCTTCGTCGGCGCCTTTTCGTCCAAGAACCAGCTCGGTCTCTATGCGTCGCTCGGTGTATTCTTTTCCTATACCACCGCAGTCGTCTTCCGTGCGCGCGGACTCTGGCTTCCCCTATCCCTGGGCGGCGGGCTGCTTTCCATCTATTCGCTCTTCGCATCCCAGTCCGCCACGTCGATGATCACGACCCTGGCAGTGCTCGCCGTCGGGCTCGGCCTCCAACTGGTTCTCTTCCTCGCCCCGCGGCAGAGGCGCTTCCTGTTTGTCGTCGCCGTAACGCTTGCTGCGGGAGGCGCCGTGGTCGCGCTGCAAATGGGCGCGCTGGATGCAATCCTCGGCGTCTTCGGCAAGGATTCCACCCTCACCGGCCGAACCTATCTCTGGCAGCAAGGCATCGCGGCCGCAGGTGCCTCACCCTGGCTTGGCGTCGGCTATCAGGCCTATTGGGTCCAGGGCTTCCCGGAAGCGGAGCGCCTATGGGACGACTTCTTCATCACCTCCCGCAGCGGGTTCCACTTCCACAACACCTATATCGAGACGATGGTCGAGACCGGATTGGCCGGAACCCTTCTGCTGGTCTTCGTACTGTCGAGGACGCTCCTTGGCCATCTCCGTCGATTCCTTTTCGTCGGCAGGAGCCCCCAGTCGCTGATGCTCTTCCTGATCTCGACGCTGCTGCTGGTCCGCTCCTTCGTCGAAATCGACATCATGCACCCTTACCATGTCGGCTCGTTCCTCCTTTATTTCGCGGCCGGGCGCCTGACGCTTCCGGAACGAGGACGCTCCCGCGTGTCGCTCATCGCGGACAGATGGGGGCACGCTGCATACGGACACTCCCGTGGCCTGAATTGACGAGAGGATGCCTCCTTTGACCACGCCTCGGCCCGCGGACCGGCAGATGAAGACACTCCACGGGATTCAATATCTCCGTGCATTCGCGGCAACCGCGGTGGTCTTATTCCATGCTGCCGAGCGAACGGGCCAGCATTTCGCCATCGGTGCCGCGGGCGTAGATGTCTTCTTCGTCGTCAGCGGCTTCATCATGATGGCCATCAGCGACCGCCGCCCGCTGCGGCCGATTGCATTCCTGCGGGACAGGCTGCTGCGGATCGCGCCGAGCTACTGGATCGTCACCGCCATCATGGTCGCCGGCGCAGCCGCCGGGTTTTTCCCCAACCTGAAGCTCGATCCCTGGCATGTCCTCGGGTCACTGATCTTTCTGCCGGTCCCTTCTCCCAACGGTGGACAGTTGTGGCCCGTCCTCGTGCAGGGGTGGACGTTGAATTACGAGATATTCTTCTATCTCGTTTTCGCACTGATCCTCATGCTGCGACCGGCGCTGCGGCTCGCGTCGCTGTGCCTGCTACTCGTCGTCCTAGTCGTGGCAGGCGGCTTTCTTGCCGTCTCCGACCCTATAGCCGAGTTCTATACCCAACCCCTCATCCTGGAGTTCGCCGCTGGCGCGGCCCTGGCGAAACTCTGGGCGCACGGACGGCTGCCGCCCCCTGCTGCCGGATGGCTTCTCGTGGGCGGCGCCATAGCCGGCTTCGCGACGGTCCATCTCATGAAAATGGAATTCGATGCCTGGATCTGCGGTCCACTTGCCGTGGCTCTTGTGGGGGGCATGCTTTCGGTGGAGACCGCGGGAAAACTTCGCGACCTCCCGATCGTCGGCTATGTCGGCGATGCTTCCTATTCCATCTACCTCTGGCATACGCTGGCACTGTCGGTGGTGGTCAAGGCGGGCTTCCTGCTGGAGCTTCCGCCGCTTCTGATTGCCGGAGCCGGTGTCATCGGAGGCAGCTTGATGGGCATCGTCGCCTATGAATGGGTGGAAAAGCCCCTGCAGGCCATATTCAAGAGAGGACGATCCAGACGCTGGCGCGCGGAAGGCAGAGCCACCCCTTAAGCCGTCACGGAAGCCTGTCCGGACGCGCGGTCCGACAAGCGGTTTGCAAGGTGGTCGGCCAGCCTGAGGGCAAGCGCAACGGCAGGAAGTGTGGGATTGGCATGCCCGCCGGTTGGAAACACGCACGCACCGGCGAGATGAAGATTTGCAACGCCATGGACGCGGCAATTCCCATCGACGACGCCGGAATGCGGATCAGACATCCGGGTGAGGCCGATCTGGTGGTATCCGTCGAAGGCCTGCGCCAGGACGCTCCTCCGCGAGCCTGCTTCGTCCTGCAGATACTCAAGTTGCCCGGCACCTCTTTCCCTGAGCCATTTGTCCAGCGCCTGATGCGTTCGGAGCACGGAATCGACGTCGCTCTCGCTCACCCGGTAGTCGACATTCAGCACTGCTCGCCCCTCGCGATCATCGCGCAGCAGTACACGGCTTTCGGCGTTAGGGGTCTGCTCCGCATGATAACGCAGGAGGTATCGACCGGCCGGATTGGCAAGAGTACCGTCTTCGCTGCCCTTCCACAAATGCTTCAGAGCCTGGAAGACCCTGGCAAACGAAGCACCCTTCAGGCTGAGGTTCCGCACGTGGCCCGCAAGATCCCGCCGTCTGCCGGGACCGGATCGAGGAGCCAGCCCGCGGGAAACCCATCGGTAGGTGCCGGAGAAGGCCAGCAAGAGATACAGCAGTGAAAGACTGCCGGAACGATGGGCGGGATCAGAAATAGATATCGCATCGAGCCAGAACACCGTGTTCAGCAGGCATTCCCGGTTCTGGAGGGCTGGAGACGGCTGTAATCGCCTCCTGAGACGGTTGCCTTGGCCATCGGTCTGAAACGAAAGCTCCCGCGCCAGCTTCGGATCGGACAGGTGCACGAGGGCAATGTAACCGGTAAGATGTCCCTGGTAGTAGCGTCCCAAAGGTCCATCCGCACCCCCTGCCTTGTCCGGGTGCGCCTTCTGGAGTTCGAGAAGAAGGCGGGCATTCTCCAACCCTCCCGCAGCCAACACGACCTGCTCCACGTCCAGTCGATGCTCCTCGCCATGTCGTCTGACGCGCAGGTGGCTTACCCGATCACCCGCCGGATCCAGGCCGATACCGATCACCAATGTATTGGTGAGGAGGGTAACCCGCTCCGACCGCATCAACCTTTCCTCGTAAAGCGGAGCAAGAGCCGGGCTCCTGCTCCAGCGTTCGATGGCGGTGAAGGCAAAATCCTCCTGCGAAGGTTCGGCATCGGGATCGGCTGGCGCGTCGCCCGCGTGCAGGAACCGCAAAGCTTCGCGGTAGTACGGCTTGATCTGCTCATGCGGGATCGGCCAGCCGGAATTCGGTACGTGGCTCCTTGTGGCAAAATCGATATCGTCGAAGGCAACGCACCGGCCGCCCCAGAGGGCTGAGGTTCCTCCAATCCCACGATGGGTCGCCACCGCCGGCAGGGCATGATGACCACTGATCAGTTCGATGGCGCTTGCCAGGGCTTCGAGCGGGCCCGCTTCCACAAGCAGGACCGTCAGACCGAGAGCCTCCAGCCGCAAGGCAAGCGCCAGTCCGACCGGGCCTGCACCCACGATGCAAACATTGGCGGAAGGGAGGGAAGCCGAGTTATCGGACAGGATCATCAGACATCATCTCTGCGGACCATCTAACGGTTCCACAACTGCTGCGCCGGAGGACGAAGCCATTTCCTCAACATAGGCCGACCCGCCCCCGCGGCGAGTCTGCTGATATTGATGCGAAGCCACAAGCGCCACGGCCCGGGATCAAACTAGTGATTGGTACGTGAGTGCCAATTCCAGGCAGACCGGACGATATCCTCCAGGCCGTAGGTCGGTTGCCATCCGAGCACATCCCTTGCCTTGTCGTTGTTGGCAACCAGGGATGTCGAATCGCCCGGCCGGCGACCGGAATGCTCGACCGGAAACTCACGCCCCGTGGCCTCGGCGATGGCATCGACCAGTTCCCTGACGGTGGTACCGGTGCCGGTGCCGAGATTGAGTTCTGCGGTTTCACCGCCGGCCAGCAGATAGTCCACGGCACGCACATGCGCATCCGCCAGGTCCAGCACATGGATGTAGTCTCGGACGCAGGTGCCGTCCCGCGTCTCGTAGTCGCTGCCGAAGATCTTGAAGGACTGCCGGCGGCCG
>DASUPM010000308.1:0-9265 GCA_036281095.1 Pseudorhizobium sp. | reverse complement strand
CA
Organism: Pseudorhizobium sp.; assembly: GCA_036281095.1. Classification (GTDB taxonomy): domain Bacteria; phylum Pseudomonadota; class Alphaproteobacteria; order Rhizobiales; family Rhizobiaceae; genus Neorhizobium. The sequence continues at coordinate 9,263 of DASUPM010000308.1, read as the reverse complement.
GCCCGTGTGGAGCGTGTCCGTGTCAGAAATGCCCTGTTTCTCGCCATCCGACGACGAACCTTTGGCAATGTCACGGCGCGCCGCCGTCTTCGGGTTCGGCGCCGCGGCTCTGCTCGCCGGCTGCTCGCGCTCCATGGATCTTGCCGAGTTCGAGATCGACGAGTTCACGACGGGGACGGTGCGGCCGAAGATCAGCGTCGACAGGCAGGTGACGCAGCCCGAGCTGATGTACGCGTCCTTCGAAGATGGCGGCTTCGTGCTGCCGGAAGTCCCGTTCAAGAAGGTGGAGCCGAAGTGGCGGCGGCAAATCGTCGTCGACCCGACCGGCGAGGCGCCGGGCACGATCGTCGTGCGGCTGGAGGAGAGGCATCTCTACTGGGTGCAGCCGGGCGGCGACGCGCTTCGCTACGGCGTCGGCATCGGCCGCGAGGGCTTCTCCTGGCAGGGCGAGGGCGTCATCCAGTGGCGGCAGAAGTGGCCGAAGTGGACGCCGCCGGCGGAAATGATCGCCCGCCAGCCGCAGCTCGCCAGGTTCTCGGCCGAGAACGGGGGCCAGCCGCCCGGTCTGGACAATCCGCTCGGCGCGCGTGCTCTCTACATCTTCCAGAACGGCCAGGATACGCTCTACCGCCTGCACGGGTCGCCGGAATGGAACTCGATCGGCAGGGCGGTTTCCTCGGGTTGCGTCCGCCTGATGAACCAGGACATCATCGATCTCTACGAGCGCGTGCCGAACAAGGCGCGCATCGTGGTGTGGCAGTGATCAGTCGGCGGGCTGCTTCAGCAGCCTGCGCCTGAGATCCAGCAGGCCGGTCCGCAGGGCCTCGGCCTCATCGAGGCTGCAGCCGACGGCGGAGCCGATGGCCCCCATCACGCCGGCGGCCTCCGCCTCAAGTCCGCGTCCTTTATCGGTCAGCATGATGCGCACCTGACGCTCATCGTCGCGGTCGCGCACGCGCCGGACCAGTTCGGCCTGTTCTAGTCTCTTCAGAAGCGGCGAAAGCGTGCCGGAATCCAGCCCCAGGCGCTCGCCGATCACCTTGACGGTCTGGTCGTCTTCCATCCACAGCGTCCGCATCACCAGATATTGCGGATATGTCAGTCCCAGCGGATCGAGCAGCGGCTTGTAGGCGCGGTTGAAGGCGTGGGCTGCACCATAGATGGCGAAGCACAGCATGGCGTCGAGCCCCGGCTCCGCTGATGCATTTGTCCCTTTCTTTCCTGCAGCCCCTGACTTCACGGCTTCGTGTCCTAAGTTTCCCTGGGGCGCATTCTGGCAAGGTTGACGCCTGAATGCAACGTGTGTAATTGTATTGCGTACAATTGAATTGCCTGCATCAAGTCCCCTCGCTTTAATCTGCTGAACAAGGAGTATTCCGATGGCCATTCTCTACACGACAAAGGCATCCGCCACCGGCGGCCGTTCCGGCCATGCCGTTTCGGAAAACGGCGTCCTCGACGTCACGCTCACCGTGCCGAAGGAACTGGGCGGCGACGGCGCGACCGGCACCAATCCAGAGCAGCTCTTCGCAGCCGGCTATTCCGCCTGCTTCCTTGGCGCCTTGAAGAATGTCGCCGGCAAGGAAAAGGTGAAGATCCCGGACGACGCCAAGGTGACCGCGACGGTGGGCATCGGCCCGCGCGACGACGGCACCGGTTTCGGCATCGAGGTCTCGCTCGTCGTTGATATCCCGGGAATGGACAAGGCCCAGGCCGAGGATCTGGTGGCCAAGGCGCATATCGTCTGCCCCTACAGCCACGCCATGCGCACTTCCACGGAAGTTCCCGTTTCCGTCTCCTGATGGCAGCGAACGGGGGCGCCGATCGGTGCTCCCGGTGATGGACAAGGGGCGGGTTTTTGCCGCCCTTGAATTTCTCGCCGCTCATGCTATCTTTCCTGGGAAAGGAGATGGCCGTGGGTTTGCTGCAGAAAGAAACTGTTTCGATCTCGGAAGCACAGGTGGTTACGAAGGCCACCGTAGCCGCTGCCGAACGTCTCGGGATCAGCGCGCGCACGCTTGCGGCGGTTATCGGCGTCTCGGAAGCCTCTGTTTCCCGCATGAAGCGGCTCGATCACCTGCTCGAAAAGCGGACGAAGCCGTTCGAACTGGCCCTCCTGCTCATCCGGCTGTTTCGCTCCCTCGACGCGATTACCGGAGGCGACGACGGCGTTGCGCGGCAATGGCTGCGCAATCCCAACACCGCTCTCGGCGGAGTTCCGGTGGAGAAGATGAAGACCATTTCCGGCCTTGCCGATGTCCTTGCCTATCTGGACGCCCGCCGCGCTCTCGTCTGAGGCCCGCAAGGTCTCGGGGCGCTTCTGGCGGCTGGTGGAAGCGCAGCATCAGGTCTCGACGATGAAGCTTGTCGAGACCGTGGACGAGCAGGCACTGCTGGAAGACCTGCTGGAAGAGACCAAGCCCGCCTTTCCGCCGGAATGCGCCGGCCTCGATTATCTGCTCGCGACCCCCTTCCGCTACGGAGCGGCCTATCCTCACGGTTCGCGCTTCCGCCGCGCCGGCAGGACGCTCGGCGTCTTCTACGCGGCGGCGGGCGTGGAGACGGCGATTGCCGAAATGGCCTTCTACCGCTTGCTGTTCTTTTCGGAATCTCCCGATACGCCCCTGCCTCCCAATGCCGCGGAATACACGGCCTTCGCCACGCGGGTGGCGACGGATGCGGCAGTCGACCTGACGCGGCCACCGCTCGACCGCGACCGCGCGGCCTGGGAGGACCGGACGGACTATCAGGCCTGCCAGGCGCTTGCCGATGCGGCGCGGGAGGCGGGGCTGCAGGCGATCCTCTATCGATCGGTGCGCGATCCTGCCGGTGGGTTGAACATTGCGCTCCTGTCGGCCGCGGCCTTTGCGGCGCGCGAGCCGGTGGAGCGCCAGACATGGCGCACGCGCCTTTCGCTGGCGGGCGTGCAGGCGATCCGCGACTTTCCCATGCTCCGCATCGGCTATGCCGTCCGCGACTTCGCTGCCGATCCGCGGATCGCGTCGCGTCTCACCTGATCGTCGCCAGGCTATTGCGCAGCGGCGCCATCTCTTCCCCGAGTTCCGCGTCCAACTCGCCGTGAACGTGCGTCCACACGGGCAGCGCGGCGGAGAGGAGGGCGGTTCCATTCTCCGTCAGCCGCATCAGGCGGCTGCGCCGATCCTTCGGGTCGGTCATCGTCTCCACCAGGCCGCGCCGCTCCAGCACCTTGACGGCCGCCGTCAGCGTCGTACGGTCCATGGCGAGCACGCCGGCGACCGGGCCCATCGGAACGGGCTCCGGCCGGTTCAGCGCCATCATCAGGGAGAACTGCCCGTTGTTCAGGCCAAGGGGCTTCAATGCGACGTCGAAGCGACGGGCGAGCGCTCTCGCCGCCCGCTGTACATGCAGGCAGAGGCAGGTGTCGCGGACGTGAAGCGTGGTGGAGAAGGGAATCGCCATGCTGTTTGACATGCTGCATATATGTTGATATCAACACAACTTGTCAAGCCACAGGAGGATGAGCATGAACGCGATCGTATCGCCAACGAATGCCGTGGTTTCCCGGGAGGAATGGCTGGAGGCGCGCCGCAGGCTCCTGGCGCTCGAGAAGGAGGAAACCCATCTTCGCGACCGGGTGAGGGCAGAACGCCAGGCGCTTCCCTGGGTAAAGATGGACAAGGACTACGTCTTCCATGCGCCGGATGGCGAAAAGCGCCTCGCTGACCTCTTCGACGGCCGCAGCCAGCTTCTCGTCTACCATTTCATGCTGGGTCCCGATTGGGATGCCGGCTGCACCGGCTGCTCCTTTCAATCCGATCACATCGACGGCGCACTGCCGCACCTGAACCACCACGACGTCACCTATGTCGCGGTCTCGCGCGCGCCGATCGAAAAGATCGAGGCCTACAGGAAGCGCATGGGCTGGAAGTTCCCCTGGGTCTCTTCCTACGGTTCGGATTTCAATTTCGACTTCCACGTGTCCTTCACGAAGGAGGACCTGGCGAAGGACAAGGTCTTCTACAATTTCGGAGCCATTCCGCCCGAGCAGGCGCATGACGAACTGCCGGGGCTTTCGGCCTTCTACAAGAACGAGAAGGGCGAGATCTTCCACACCTATTCCACCTATGCCCGTGGTGGCGAGGAACTGATCGGCACGCTGATGATCCTCGACCGCGCCCCCTTCGGCCGCAACGAGAGTTCGACGATGAACTTCGTCAAGCGTCATGACGAATACGAGCCGGAGACACGGGCCGAACCTTCATCGTCTTGCCACTAAGCAGGCACATCATCCAAGCGGTTCGAAGGGAGGAACAGTCATGGGAATGGAGATGGCGAAGCCGGAAGCCGAGCACGACTTCCTGCAGAAGCTGGTCGGCACCTGGAAGGTGACGGCCGAGGACATGGAGGCCCACGAGCCCTGGACGGAGGTGGTCCGCGCGCTGCACGGCATCTGGTTCGTGGCGGAAGGCAATGGCCAGATGCCGGGTGGCGGCGAGGCGACCACGGTGTTGACCCTCGGCTATGACCCCGCCAAGGGCAAGTATATCGGCAGCTGGATAGGCTCGATGATGACCCATATGTGGGTCTACGAGGGGGAAGTGTCCGCCGACGGCAAGACCCTCAGCCTCTACACCACCGGCCCTGACTTCGAAGATCCGGAAAAGACCGGCGAATACCGCGAGCAGATCGTCTTTACCGACGACAACCACCGCGTCTTCAACTCCAGCGCCAAACAGTCGGACGGTAGCTGGAAGCAGTTCATGGAAGCCCGCTACACGCGCGTCTCTTGAATTCGGCAGACAGCAGAGACCACCGGTAAAACCGAAAAGGACCCAGCACATGCTGCAGACAGCTTCGGAGACTAAGAGCCGGACTCACGGCAAGTTCATCTGGTGCGAGTTGATGACCTCCGACACGGAGGCCGCAGGCCGCTTCTATTCCTCCGTCATCGGATGGAACCTCAATGGAATGCCGATGGACGATGGACAATCCTATTACCTCTTCGAGATCGGCAAAGGCGACAAGTGCCCAGGTATCGGCGGCATGATGAAGATCCCGCCGGAACTCGCGGGCCACCTCCCGCCGAACTGGACGGGTTATGTCGGAGTGGACGATGTCGACCAGACGGCCCGCGACTACAACGCGAACGGCGGAACCGTGCAGCGGGAGCCGCAGGACATTCCAGGCATCGGACGCTTTGCCGTCGTCGCCGATCCGCACGGCGCGGTCCTGTGTATCATGACGCCGATCCCGATGGACGACATGCCGGCGCCGCCGCCGGAAGGCTCGCCGGGCACCGTCGGCTGGCGCGAGCTCTATGCCGGCAACGGCGACGAGGCCTTCGAATTCTACGCCAAGATCTTCGGCTGGACCATGGATCACGACCTCGACATGGGCCCGATGGGCGTCTACCGGATCTTCGCCGAGCACGGGAAGGCCGTGGGCGGCATGATGACCCGGCCGGAGAGTGTTCCGATGCCCTGCTGGTGCTATTACTTCAACGTCGATGGCCTGGAGGCCGCCATGGACCGCGCCAAGGCAGGCGGCGGGCAGGTGGTGAACGGCCCGATGGAAGTGCCGGGCGGCAGTTGGATCGCCCAGTGCCTCGATCCCCAGGGCGCCTTCTTCTGCCTGGCCTCCACGCGTAAATAGTTGCCGAACTTCCGGCCGATGGAACACGGCTGTTAAAGCCAGGTTCATGCTATCGCTGTTAAACATTGCGTCCGTTGAGGCTGCGCCCTTGCGCGTGGGCCCGCAATGAGACGAAAAGGTAGCGATGCGCAGGATCAAGCTGATGATCGTCGGACGGCCCTCCTATCTCCCGGGGGCAGTGCTGAAGGCATGGGACGAGGCGGGGATCGATCTGCAGGGGCCGGTGGCCGCTGCCGATCTTGCCGCGGCCTTGGTCGGCACGCGGCCGGACGGCGCGGTGATCGATGTCGAATACGACGCGCCGACCCTTCTCGGCATCATGGAGATATTCGACACCTTTGCCGTTCCAGCGCTTTTCGCTTCTGCCGGACCGCATTCGATGGATGGATTCAGCTTCTCCGCCGATCGCACGGCGATGAACACCATCGTGCACCAGCTCCTCGGTTCACGGTATAATACACTTCAGTAATATTCGTTGTTGATCTTCCCCCGCATGCGCCTATGGTGGTGGAGCCCTGATGCCTCGGGGGCGCTTGAAGCGCCTTCTCCGGAAAGGAGCATCCCGATGTCGACTGATCGTCAATTCTATCCTGAGGTTCTCTCCGCGGAAGATCTCAAGATGCTGCACGAGACGGTTCATGACCTCTTGGAAGCAGGCCGCGAGCTTCACCGGGAGCGGGATCCCGAATATGTCGCCAAGATCGTCCTTCGCCTCTACCGCATCGGATTGACGGAACCGGGAAAACTGTTCCGCCTCGCCTCCATGATGGCCGACCGGGAGGCGGAGGTCGGCCATTCGGCCGGGGACGATCGGGCTTTGGTCCGACAATCGTGAAGTGACGACGGAACGAGGCGGCAAACCGCACGTTCACGCTCCAGATAGGGAGCAGGTCATGACGAGCAAAGCCGAACACGAACAATTGGAGGTCGAGGTCCTTCATCTGGTGCCTGCGTTGCGCAGCTTCGCCCGCCGCTTCTACCCCAATCCGAACGACGTCGACGATCTCGTACAGGAGACGCTCCTGCGCACCCTGTCGAACCTCGACAAGTTCCGGCCCGGCACCAGCCTGAAATCCTGGATGTTCACCATCATGCGCAACACCTTCTGCACCCGCTACGGCCAGGGCAAGCGCGAATTCGTCGGCTTCGAGGAATGTGCCTCGCTTCATCGGTCGATAGAGGCGCCGCAGGAATGGTCGGTGCGGGCGCAGGAATTCCATCGAGCCCTGATCTCGCTGCCCGCACATTACCGGGACGCGTTCGAAAACGTGCTGATGCGTGGCGAAAGTTACGAAGAGGCGGCGCATCGTTGCGATTGCCCGATCGGGACGATCAAGAGCCGCGTAAACCGGGCCCGCAGCGCCATACTCAAGACCATGGGAGAGGATGGTGCGGGCGGCACCATGAATGTTCATTAAACAGCATGCCGGTCGCCGCGGCCGGTTCTTGATGCTGCGCCTCGCTCCGTTATGATCCCCGCATGACCTCCACCGAAGCGCCACCCCCTCGCACGCCCCGCTTCATCGCTTTCCGCCAGACTGTCCAGCGGATGGAGCAGGGGAGGGACAGCGTCGCGCTTCGCTGGCAGGCGCTGTTCGCGGTCATTGACCTCGCGATCCTCACCTTCTTCCTCTTCGGCCCCTATCTGCGTTCCGGCCCGTCCTACCTGATCATCGACTATATCGTCGCGATCTGGATCGGGCTCGAACTGCTGGTGCGCCTCATTGCGGCCCCGAAGCCGCAAAGCCTCCTCCGACGTCCGATGACGTGGATCGACCTCGCCATCCTCGCCACGCTTCTGTTTCCCTACACGCTCTACAACTTCGCCTTCCTCCGCGTCATGCGTCTGTGGGCGATCGGCAACAGCGCGTTTCTGAGGGTCGGGCTGCGGCGCCTGGGCTACCCGCACCTGCTCGATGTGGTGCGGGCCTTCATCAACTTCGTGGTCTTCCTGTTCATCGTCACCGGCTTCGTCTACACCAGCTTCTTCTATGACGCGCCGGGTGAGGAAGGCTTCGTCGCCGCGCTCTACTTCACCGTGGCGACGATCACGACGACCGGCTTCGGCGATATCACGCTTCCCGGCACAGCCGGCAAGCTCACCTCAGTGGTGACCATGATCGTCGGCATATCCCTCTTCGTCCGTCTGGCCCAAGCCGTGGTTCGGCCCTACAAGGTCAACTTCCCCTGTCCGCGCTGCGGTCTGCAACGACACGAGGCCGATGCGGTGCATTGCAAGGCCTGCGGTGAGATACTCAAGATCCCGGACGAAGGCGACTGAGGTCTGCCTCTTCTGCTCACGATTTGCTTTGCGCACGCCGAGCCCCTAGAAGCGGCTGCAGGCAGCAGGAGACCGACATGGCAGCAAACGACGACGAATATGTCTACGACGAGGTGACAGGCGAATGGCGCCCGGCCTCGGAGATCGCGGCTGCTGCCGCACAGGCAGCCGAAGTTCGTGATGCGTCCGGCAATGTCCTCAAGGACGGCGATTCCGTCACGCTGATCAAGGATCTGAAGGTCAAGGGCGCGGGGCAGACCCTGAAGCAGGGCACGGTCATTCGCTCGATCCGCCTGACGGACAATCCGGAAGAGATCGACTGCCGCCACGACACCATCAAGGGCCTCGTGCTGCGGACGGAGTTCGTCCGCAAGCGGTGAGGATGGCATTCGCGGCCTTCGCAACAGCCTCCGAACGCTTGGAGGGCCGCGTCCGGCTCAGCGCTTGAGGCTTCCCAGGATGCCGCGCACCAGCGCCCGCCCGACCTGCGTCGCCACCGTGCGGGCGACGCTCTTCATCGCCGCCTCGACCACTGTTTCCCTCTGATAGCCCGAGCGGCTGCGGCCGGTGCTCCTGCCGCGGGACGGCCGTTCGGCCGGTTCATCACCGAAGCCCGGAAGGGTCCAACGGCCTGCGGCACTGTCCTGTTCGGCCTCGTCTTCCTCCGCCTGCCGTTGTGCCGCTTCCGCCTGCGCCGCCTTCTCCGCCCGCGCGGTCAGGATCTCGTAGGCGGACTCCCGGTCGATGTCGCGGTCGTACTGGCCGGCGATCGGGCTCCGGCTGATGATCTGTGCGCGCTCGGCATCCGTCACCGGTCCGATGCGCGAGGAGGGCGGGCGGATCAGCGTCCGCTCCACCATGGAGGGCGCACCCTTGCCTTCGAGCGTCGAGACCAGCGCCTCGCCGGTGCCGAGGGCCGTGATTGCCTCTTCCGTGTCGAATGCGGGATTGGTGCGGAAGGTTTCCGCGGCTGTCTTCACGGCCTTCTGCTCGCGCGGCGTATAGGCGCGCAGCGCGTGCTGCACACGGTTGCCGAGCTGTGCGAGCACCGTTTCCGGCACGTCGAGCGGGTTCTGCGTGACGAAATAAACGCCGACACCCTTGGAGCGGATCAGCCGCACCACCTGTTCCACCCGCTCCACCAGCACCTTCGGTGCATCGTTGAAGAGCAGGTGCGCCTCGTCGAAGAAGAAGACGAAGACAGGCTTCTCCGGGTCGCCCACCTCGGGCAGCCGCTCGAAGAGCTCGGACAGCAGCCAGAGCAGCAGCGTGGCATAGAGCCGCGGCGACTGCATCAGCCGGTCGGCCGTCAGGATGTTCACCTGGCCCCGTTCCGTCCCCGCGCCCC
>DASUPM010000307.1:0-4448 GCA_036281095.1 Pseudorhizobium sp. | reverse complement strand
CCCGCCGAGGGCCTTCGCCTGATCGCGCCCTTCCGGCCGCAGCCCCTCTTTTCGGTGATGGAGCGCCGCGGCTTCGACTACGAACTTGACGAGCGCTCCGACGGCAGCTTCGAGATCCGGTTCATGCCCAAGGGCAGCATCGACGTTCAGGTTTCCGCCGATGCCGCCTCGCCCGACCTTTGGCCGGAGCCCTCGATCGACCTGGACCTTTCCGACCTCGACCCGCCGGAACCGATGGTACGGCTGCTTGCAGAAACGGAACGGCTGGAGCCGGGCGAGGTGGTATTTGCCGTCTTGTCGAGAGAGCCCCTTTTCCTGTTTCCGGAGCTGACGCGCCGCGGGCATCAATGGGTCGGCAACTTCGATGCCGCCGGCACCTTCTACCGCATCATGATCCGGGTTGGTGGGGGAGAGCGCGCATGAGCCCTTTGTCCGGCATCGCCGATACCGATCTGGCCGCGAAGATCCATGCCGCCCTTCAGGCTGTGATCGATCCGGAGCTGGGTCGGGATGTCGTCGCACTCGGGCTGATCTACCATGTAGAGGCGACCGACGCCGGCGATGTACGCATCGTCATGACCACCACGATCCCGGGTTGCCCCGCAGCAGGATTTCTGGTGGATGCGGTCCGCTACGCCGCCTCGGCCGTGGAAGGAATAGGTGGCGTCGATGTCCGGTTGACCCACGAACCGCCCTGGCATCCGGGAATGATGACATCGTAAAAAAGGGCCACTCTCGAGCGGCCCTTTTTTGGTTTCAGCCAATCCTGCGGCGGACCTTCGTCAACATCGGCCCGTATTCCACCAGAAACAGGCCGAAGGCTGCGAGCCAGGCGAGACCAGAGGCCGCGTGGAGAGTGTGAGCATGGTCCGGCAGCAGATCCGCCGCGGGGCGAAGCACTGCCGCAGCCACAATGGCCACGTAGATTGCGGAGGTCGTCCGCGACGCAGTCAGGACCCGCCCCGTATGGCCCCGGGTCGCCCGTGTCATGACCGCCAGCATCATCGACGCGACCGTGCCGACGGTCATTATGTGCAGGGCAGCCATCGGCGAGACCATGTCGAGCGCCGACAGCGAAAGACCGAGGAAGCCGAGCGGTACGAAAAGGTAGGCCACGTGCAGCACGGTGACGAGATGCTCCGAAAGCGTCGTCCAGCCGCGCCAGCGCAACAGTCGCACGAGATGAAGCAGGAAAGCCGCCGCCGCCATCGCCGCCACCCCTGGGCCGCCGGGAAGAGCTACCCAGGCAGCAAGCGCGCCCACGCCGATCAGGATGGCCGCACTGTCGAACCTGTCATAGGGCGCCGGAAAATCCGTCCTGCCTGCCTTGTTGATCCAGTTGCGGGTGAAGCTCGGTATGATCCGGCCGCCGATGATCATCACAAGGACGACATAAGCGGAAACAGCGAGCTTGATTGCAAGCTCCGGATGGTTCCCCTGCATCACCTGGACGTGGAAAAGAATGTTTCCGGCCGACAGGGCGACAAGGCCGCCCATCACCTTCAGGTCCTTCCATTTTCTGCCGGCGATGACTTCCCGCACGCAGATCAGCATGAGGACCGGAAGAAACAGGCTGTCGAGCACAGCCGCAGCAACCGGATCGACGAGGTCAGGGACGAGAAAGGCCAGCCGACCGGCTACCCAGGTAGCAAAGAGGAAGAAGAGCGGCCAACCCGACACCGGCAGACGCCCTGTCCAGTTGGGGACGGCCGTCAGCAGGAAGCCGGCCAGCACGGCGGACGAATATCCGAACAGCATCTCGTGAGCGTGCCAGTGGCTCGGACCATAATCGTCAGCCACCGCCGCAAGGCCGGTGAGACTGGCGATCCACAGGATCATCGTGACGACGGCCCATACGGCCGCCCCGAGAAAGAACGGCCTGAAGCCATAGGAAAAGAGGACCGGCGCGGTCTGCGACAATCCCCGCGGGATACCTCCCTTTTTGACCCGATCTGCAGAACCAAAGGTCATGAATGCACTCCTTCTATGTTTAACCTTTGTCTATTCGCAGGGGAGCGGGATGGTCTTTGCGAATACGCAAGGAAAAAGCGCAGCAATATTTGTTCCGGGTCAAAGATGCTTTTGCGAGGCGGCCCTATCGTCAGCATCAGAGAGACGGAGATGGCTCCGCCACTCGGTCTAGGAGAAAGACTATGACACAGTTCAATTTGACCAGACGTTCGATGTTGGCCGGTGCCGCCATTGCCGGCGCCATTGGTCCACTCGTCACGGCTTCGTTCGCGCACGCCAACGAGGAAGTCGCCCCCGTCACCACACCGACGGATTTGTCGGCGCTGCAGCGCGTAAAGGTCGATCTGGTCAAGCCGCCCTTCGTCCATGCCCACACGCAAAAGGCTGACGGGCCGCCGAAGATCGTCGAGTTTACGCTGACCATCCAGGAAAAGAAGATGGTCATCGACGACAGCGGTACCGAAGTACATGCCATGACCTTCGACGGATCGGTTCCCGGCCCGATGATGGTGGTCCACCAGAACGACTACGTGGAACTGACGCTCATCAACCCCGACACCAACGAACTGCAGCACAACATCGACTTCCATTCGGCAACGGGTGCCTTGGGCGGCGGCGCGTTGACCGTGGTCAACCCGGGGGAAAAGGCAGTACTGCGCTTCAAGGCCACCAAGGCCGGCGTCTTCGTCTACCACTGCGCACCTCCCGGGATGGTTCCGTGGCATGTGACCTCGGGCATGAACGGCGCGATCATGGTGCTGCCGCGCGAAGGCCTGACCGACGGCCACGGCAAGGATCTAACCTACGACCGCATCTACTACGTCGGCGAACAGGACTTCTACATTCCTCGCGACGAGGCCGGAAACTTCAAGAAATACGACAGCCTGGGCGAATCTTACTCGGATACGCTGGAGGTGATGCGAACCTTGACCCCCAGCCATGTCGTCTTCAACGGAGCCGTCGGCGCGTTGACGGGCGAGAACGCCATGACGGCCGCGGTGGGCGAAAAGGTACTGATCGTCCATTCGCAGGCAAATCGCGACACCCGTCCGCACCTCATCGGCGGCCATGGTGACTATGTGTGGGCGACGGGCAAGTTCCGTAACCCGCCGGATCTCGACCAGGAAACCTGGTTCATTCCGGGCGGAACGGCCGGTGCTGCCTTTTACACGTTCGAGCAGCCGGGCATCTACGCCTACGTGAACCACAACCTGATCGAGGCTTTCGAACTGGGTGCAGCAGCCCACTTCAAGGTAACCGGCGATTGGAACGACGACCTCATGACCGCGATCGTCTCGCCGACCGGCACCTGATGTTTCAGACAGGGAGCGCGGGCTTCGGCCCGCGCATCCCACCCCCCTGACATGCTGACGGGCGAAGAATGCCCGCGGTTCGCCCAAGGAGGCGACCATGTCCGCTACCAACAAAAACCCGGCTTTCTCGCTTCTTCAAACGGCTCTTCCCCTGGCACTCCTCTCGGCGCTCGCCGTCGGGATTTTCCACCAGGCAGGCATTTTCGCAGCCCCGCCCCCGGCCGCCGCGCTCTATGAGCCGCAGACGGTGATCATCCCTCCCCGCACGTTCCAGTATCGTGCCGACGGCGAATTCATCAGAGGCGTGCATCCCGTGGACGCACCGATGAGGACGGTCAGCAGGAGGCATGCCCTGACGGTCATGAAATACCAGGTGACCGTCACCGAATATGACGTCTGCGTCATGGAGGGAGGTTGCGCGCCTGCCGCCACCATCGCGGCCACCAGCGCCGGCCTGCCGGTGACCGGCGTCAGCCACGACGATGCAGTGGCCTACGCCCGGTGGCTGTCTGAAAAGACGGGCGAACAGTGGACGCTGCCCTCGGACGAGGACCTCGCCTTCGCCGCCGGCAAGCGTTTTCCTGACGATGCCTCGGGCCTGGATCCGGACAACAGGAACCCTGCGCTGAAATGGATCGCGGATTACGAGCGGGAAGCCGCATCGCGCTCCAAGCGGGATCCGGCTCCTCGGCCGATCGGCAGCTTCGGCGAGAACGAATACGGCTTGGCGGACTTTGCCGGCAACATCTGGGAATGGACAAGCACCTGCCATCGCCGCGTGCATCTTTACGCAAACGGAAGCCAGAAGGGCGTGGAAATCATCTGCGGCGTCAATGTCGCGGTCGGGCCGCATCGCTCGCCGACGAGCGCGTTCATCCGTGACCCGAGAGGAGGTGGCTGCTCGGTCGGAACGCCTCCGGACAATCTCGGCTTCCGCCTGGTGAAAACGACCGGGTGGTACGCGCCGGTCCTGAACCTCTTGCGGGGCCGGGGCGTGACCCTGTAGCGCAATGCCGCAGCCGCTGCTCGCCTCTTTCGACGCTGGTCCCGATCATGTATCCTGCGCTCCGCTACATCGGAGAGAGCAGAGTGAAGATCGACAGGAGCCTTGTCCGAGCATTTCCGCTGTTCGACAAGATGAGCGACGAGAGCCTGGACAAGTTG
>DASUPM010000306.1:0-5872 GCA_036281095.1 Pseudorhizobium sp. | reverse complement strand
TTCCGATCTCCTTTTCATGAGATCGGGAAACCCGGTAAGCGGCTGTTCTGTTCCGCCATGCAACCCCTCATGAACGTCTCGTTCAGCAATTCCTGATAAGCCACCGGCTGGAGGCAGGAGTTCACGGCATGAACGAGTTTCTTAAAAGTCGAGCGGGAAAGCAGTTCCTGATCGTTTCGATTGCGGCAACGCTTCTCTGGATTGCCATGCTCAACTTGAAGAATACGATCTTTGAGTTTCTCGGGGCGCTCAGCGGAAACAAGTCGGATATCGCCATCATCACTGCGGCCGTCGCCGGTCTTGCAAGCTTCGTCTACTCCACCCTGCGGATACTGGACCTGCGAAACGAGACGGTCCGCAGAGCGGAAGCCGAGAGCCGGGCCGACTACATTGCCACCCATGACCATCTGACCAAGCTTCCGAACCGATATGCATTCGATCGCTACCACCTGCCGCCACTGAAAAACGAAGAGACCGACGAGGTGCTGCCGCCCTCCGCCACCGTCTATTCGATCGATCTCGACGGCTTCAAGAAGGTCAACGATCTTCTTGGGCATCAGGGTGGCGACGTGCTCTTGAAGGAGGTTGCCCGGCGGATCTGTTCGCTGGCGGCGAGCGAGAGCGTCTTCCGTTTCGGTGGAGACGAGTTCATCGCGGTCATGCGCAACCTGACCATCGATCAGGAGGAGCGTTTTGCCCGGCTTCTGATACAGTCGGTCACCCGGCCGGTCCACCTCGGAGCTCTTACGGCGAGCGTCGGCGCGAGCGTGGGATATGCCCGCTTTCCCGAGCACGGCGCCTCCCTGGAAGAGGTGTCTCACGTATCGGATATTGCGCTTTACGAAGCCAAGAGCCGGGGACCGAACAACCACGTTCTCTTCAGCCCGGACATGCAGCAGAAGGTGAACAGGCGCGCCAAGCTGGAGGAGGAACTCCGCGAAGGAATTCAACTGAACCGGATCAAGCCCTTCTACCAGCCGCTCATCGACCTCAAGACGGGAGACGTATGCGGGTTCGAGGCGCTGGCCCGATGGAAAGGAGCCGACGGTACGGACGTGCCACCCGGCGTCTTCATTCCGGTTGCCGAGGAGACGGGGCTGATCACACCGCTCTTCCTGCAGCTTCTCGAGCAGGCTTGCGAAGATACAAAGCAGTGGCCCGGCCATATCAGCCTGTCCTTCAATGTTTCGCCGGTCCAGATGGAGGATCGGATGCTGGCAGGGCGGATCTTCGACATCCTCGACAAGACGGGACTGCCGGCCAGCCGGCTTGAGATGGAAATGACGGAGAACGCGCTTGTTGCAGATCCCGACCTCGCGGCCGCCATCATGGAAGACCTTCATACGGCAGGTATCAATCTTGCGCTTGACGATTTCGGCACCGGCTATTCCAGCCTGTCGCAACTGGCCCGCTTCAGGTTCGACAAGATCAAGATCGACCAGAGTTTCGTCGCCGCCTGCAACCGTGACGAGCGACAGGCGAAGATCGTTCAGGCGATGCTGGGGCTGAGCCGCAACCTGCATGCCAGGACCACGGTCGAGGGACTGGAGGATCACCAGCAGGTGGCCTATTTCGTCGGACAGGGCTGCGACATCGGGCAAGGCTACATCTTCGGCCGGCCGATGCCGTTCGAAGAAACGCTCTGCTACCTCGCCGAGCGTCGGCGTGTTCTGGCTACCGCCTGAGGCCGTTGCCGCAGCGGGACAGGCGGGATTCCGTTTGCGCTGGAGATCGCTCGCGCCTAAACGGTGAAGATAGACCGCTGCGGTGGCCGCCGCTCCTGTATTGCACCAACCGGACCCGTTTCACGATGACAGACAACACGTACTTCTCCCGCCTGGGCGGGCTGCCGGGACAGACCGAACTCCTGTCGAGCAAAGCGGTCTTTACCACCGCTTATGCCGTCATTCCGCGTTCTGTCATGACCGACATCGTCACCAGCGTTCTGCCTCATTGGGAGAAGACGCGCGCCTGGATCATTTCACGGCCGCTGACGGGATTTTCGGAAACCTTCGCGCAATATGTGATGGAGGTGGAGCCGGGCGGCGGCAGTCGCCGACCGGAGCCTGATCCCTGCGCACAGGCTGCGCTGTTCGTGACGGAAGGCGAGATGACGATCGAGCTCGACGGCGCTACGCACGCCCTTCGGACAGGATCTTTCGCCTATCTCCCCTCCGGCTCCGCCTGGACGCTCCTCAACCATTCTTCGCAGACCGTCCGCTTCCACTGGATTCGCAAGGTTTTTCAGGCCGTCGAAGGTCTGGAAGCGCCGCCTGCCGTCTTCACCCATGAAAGTGAACAGGAGATGGTCGCGATGCCCGATACCGAAGGCCGCTGGGCGACAACGCGGTTCCTCGATCCGGCGGACGTACGCTACGACATGCATGTGAACATCGTCACGTTCGAGCCGGGCGGGACCATCCCCTTCATGGAGACCCACGTGATGGAGCACGGTCTCTACGTTCTGGAGGGCAAGGCCGTCTATCGCCTCAACAAGGACTGGGTCGAGGTCGAGGCGGGCGATTTCATGTGGCTTCGCGCGTTTTGTCCGCAGGCCTGCTATGCCGGCGGTCCCGGCCGCTTCCGTTATCTCCTCTACAAGGACGTCAACAGGCACGTCGCACTCTGGTAGCCGCGCGGCAGGGTTCTTAAGGGTCAATCGATCGTCAGATCGGCTTTCCGGCTGCGCGTCCGGACAAGCCGGCCGTTGGGCAGGTCGTTTTCCGCCACCTTGCTTCGCGCGGTGTCTTCATCAAGGCCGAGATCGAGCCACCGGCGCATGAGCCGCCGCTCCAGCACGTCTTCCGAAGGCAGAAGCATGATCGACCGGTCGATCAGCCCGGCAAGCGTTGTCCAGTCCGGCTCATCGAGCAGGAGATAATTTCCTTCGATCAGAACAAAGCGGACCTGCGGGGGAACCGGTCGGGCTGCCGCGATCGCCAACTCCCGGTCGCGGTCGAAAAGGGGGACGAGGACCTCCTCTTGCCCGCTGCGGAGCGCCCGGACGATATCGAGAAGGCCGCGCAGGTCGAATGTCTGCGGCGCGCCTTTTCTCGAAAGCAGACCCTTTTCTCGCAGAACCGCATCGTCCATGTGAAAGCCGTCCATCGGTACGATCGCTGCACTGTTTCCACTGGCGCGAAGCGCGTCCGCGAGTTGATCTGCGAATGTGGACTTGCCTGCACCCGGCGGCCCGGCGATGGCGACAATGATCCGGCCCGCCATCGCTGCCCGACGCAGGAGATCCTCAGCGATACGGATCATCTGGATGGTCATGCAGCGTTCGCTTCGTCGGGCCTCCTGGCGCCTGTCATCAGAGCGACGGCATCCGACATGCTGTAATCCTTCGGATCGATGACCGTGAGGCGCCTGCCCAGGCGATGGATGTGGATGCGGTCGGCAACCTCGAAGACATGCGGCATGTTGTGTGAAATCAGGACGATCGGGATGCCCCTGCGGCGGACGTCCAGAATAAGCTCCAGGACCCTGCGACTCTCCTTCACGCCCAGCGCCGCGGTCGGTTCGTCCAGGATGATTACCTTCGACCCGAATGCGGCCGCGCGCGCAACCGCCACGCCCTGCCGCTGTCCTCCGGATAGTGTCTCCACGGCCTGGTTGATGTTCTGGATCGTCATCAGGCCGAGTTCCGAGAGCTTGTCGCGGGCGAACTTCTCCATCGCGGTACGATCGAGTTTGCGCAGCCATTTCCCGGAAAATCCCGGTCTGCGCAGCTCTCGGCCGAGGAACATGTTGTCGGCGATTGACAGGGCCGGTGAAAGCGCAAGGTTCTGGTAAACGGTTTCAATGCCGGCCTTGCGGGCCTCGAGAGGCGAACGGAACTGGACCGGCTTTCCCTCCAGCCTGATTTCCCCCTCGTCGGGCGTGATCGCGCCCGAGATCGCCTTGATCATCGAGGACTTGCCGGCGCCGTTGTCGCCGATCACCGCTATGATCTCGCCGGGATAGAGATCGAAATCCGCGTGGTCGAGCGCGGTTACGCGGCCATATCGTTTCACGAGCCCGCGGGCACTGAGGATCGGTTCTCCAGTCATCAGCCTGATACCTTCCTGATCCATTGATCGATGGCGACGGCGGCGATGATGAGGACGCCGATCAACAGGTAAGTCCATTGCGGGTCCGTGCCGATGAGGCGCAGCCCGAGCGAAAAGACGCCGACGATCAGCGCCCCGAACAGCATGCCGAGGATGGAGCCACGCCCGCCGAAGAGCGACAGGCCGCCGATGACGACCGCGGTGATGGATTCGATGTTGGTGAACTGTCCAGCGGTGGGCGAGACCGACCCGATGCGGCCGATGAGCGCCCATCCGGCGAAGGCGCAGATCAGGCCCGAGAGTGTGTAGACGGAGACGAGCATGCGCTGGACGTTCACGCCGGCGAGTTCGGCCGCATCAGGATCATCTCCGACCGCATAGACATGGCGACCCCAGGCGGTGCTGTTCAGCACGTACCAGAGCAGCGCAACGAGCAGCACCATGGCGATAACGCCGTATGTGAAGACTGCGCCGCCGAGGCGGAGGTTCTCTCCGAAAAGCTGCAGGATGGGTGCGTTCTGGGCAATATCCTGGGAGCGGATCGTTTCGTTGGCGGAATAGAGGAAGTTGGACGCAAGCACGATCTGCCACATGCCGAGCGTGACGATGAAGGGCGGAAGCTTCATGCGGGCGACAAGCATGCCGTTGATCCAGCCGCAGAGAGCACCCACCAGAAAGCCGCAGAGAATCGCAACGGTCGGCGGTAAGCCGTATCGGAAGGTGAACTGGCCCATGACGACGGAGGACAATACCATGATCGCTCCGACCGAGAGATCGATGCCGGCGGTCAATATAACCAGTGTCTGGGCGGCGCCGACAATGCCGACGATGGCAACCTGCTGGAGGATGAGCGTCAGGGTGAAGGCGGAGAAGAATTTTCCGCCCAGCACAAGTCCGAACATCGCGACGGACAGAACCAGCACGACCAGGGGGACGGCGGCGGGGTTGGAGTGCAGATAGTGCTGCACCTTCTGCAGCCAGCTTCTGTCGTGGCGATCGAAGGCTGCAACAGCTTCCGGACTGCCCGAATGCGCCTTTTCATAGTCGCTGGTGGAACTGGTCATCGCCTGTGGCTCGCTCATGGCGCCCTCCAAGAAGATTCGTAGATGCCGGCCGACAACCGCCGCATCCTAGGATGCTCGTTTCGGCGGGGCGAGAGCCGTGGGCCATTTCACCCGGAGAGACGGGAGGTCTCTCCGGGTGGACGTATGGTTCAGCCCCAGCACTTCTCCGTGCCTTCCTTGGTATCGATGGAGTCCACGCCTTCGGCGGGCTTGTCGGTGACGAGCGCGACGCCGGTATCGAAGAAATTCTTCCCTTCGGTCGCCTTCGGCTTCTCGCCGGTATCGGCGAACTTCTTGATTGCCTCGATCCCCATCGACGCCATCAGAAGCGGATACTGCTGCGAGGTCGCGCCGATGATGCCTTCTGCCACATTCTTAACGCCGGGGCAGCCGCCGTCGACGGACACGATGAGCACGTCGCTTTCCCGCCCGACCGACTTCAGCGCTTCATAGGCGCCGGCCGCCGCGGGTTCATTGATGGTATGCACGACGTTGATCGTCGGATCTTTCTGAAGAAGGTTTTCCATCGCCGTGCGGCCGCCTTCCTCGTTTCCGTTGGTGACGTCGTGGCCGACGATCCGCGGATCGTTCTCGTCGCCGATGCGGTTGATGTCGGCAACGTCGATGCCGAAGCCCTTCATGAAGCCCTGATTGCGCAGCACGTCCACGGACGGCTGCGAGGGCGTGAGGTTCAGGAAGCCGATCTTGGCATCCTTGGCCGCATCTCCGAGGGTGGCGGCGGCCCATTTGCCGATC
>DASUPM010000305.1:0-2345 GCA_036281095.1 Pseudorhizobium sp. | reverse complement strand
CGTTGAGGATGGTCGCCCCCATGCCGATCAGCGAGTTCGCGCCGATTGTGCAGCCGTGGATGATGGCATGGTGACCGATGGTGCAGCCGGCGCCGATGGTGACCGGATAGCCCTTGTCGTTATGGATCATCACGCCTTCCTGGATATTGGTGCCGGCGCCGAGAATGATCGGCTCGTTGTCGCCGCGCAGGACAGCGCCGAACCAGATGCCGACGTCCTCGCCGATCCGGACGTCGCCGATCGCGGTTGCACCGGGGGCGAGCCAATAGCGGCCGTCGCCAGGGGTCTTCGGCTCGCTTTGTCCGAGAGCGTATAGCGGCATCCGATTTCCCATCGCTGTGCCGGGGCGGTGCCCGCGACGATTCCTCGGCACATTCTAGCGTCCTTTCCACCGCCGTGAAACTGGCGAAGAGGCCGGCCTTCCTGTATGAGCAGCCCGCAAGGAAGGATTTGGAATGTACGCTGAAGCGCTATCTCAAGGCCGGAAGATATTCGCCGTCGCGCCGATGATCGACTGGACGGACAGGCATTGCCGCTTCTTCCACCGGCAACTGACGACGCATGCGCTGCTTTATACCGAGATGATTGTCGCCGATGCGATCATCCACGGGCCACGGGACCGGCTCCTGTCCTATTCCGACGAGGAACATCCGGTGGCGCTGCAGCTCGGCGGCTCCGATCCAGCCAAACTTGCCGAGGCGGTGAGGATCGCTGCTGGTTACGGTTATGACGAGATCAACCTCAATGTCGGCTGCCCCTCGGACCGGGTGCAGTCCGGCACGTTCGGCGCCTGCCTGATGAAGACGCCGGCGCTCGTGGCGGACTGCGTTTCGGCCATGAAACAGGTGTCGACCGTGGCGGTGACGGTGAAGTGCCGGATCGGCGTCGACGAGCAGGAGCCGGGCGAAGTGCTGCCCGACTTCCTGGCGCGTATGGTCGGCGCCGGGGCGGACGCCGTCTGGATCCATGCGCGGAAGGCCTGGCTGCAGGGACTGTCTCCGAAGGAGAACCGCGAAATCCCGCCGCTCGACTATGGTATAGTCCACCGGATGAAGCGGGAGAACCCGACCGTCTTTCTCGGCATCAACGGCGGCATTACCGACCTCGAGGAGGCCGTCCGCCATCTGGAAGTCATGGACGGGGTGATGCTCGGGCGAGCGGCCTACCAGAATGCCGGGCTGCTGACTGAGGCGGACGAGAGAATTTTTGGAGAACCGCACCGCGAGACGGACTGGCAGGCATTGCGGGATGCCATGATGGCGTATGCAGACAGGGTGATTGCCACCGGCGGGCGCCTGAACCACGTCACGCGCCACATGGTCGGGCTGTTCCACGGTTTTTCGGGTGCTCGCCGCTACCGGCAGATCCTGTCGACGGAGTCGACGAAGCCGGGTGCCGGGCCGCAGGTGATCGAGGAGGCATTCGCCGCCGTCGATATCGCCGGCGGACCGAAGGTGCAGGTCGAAGCAGATAGGCGAGCCGGCTGACACAATGCGCCCTTCGTGGCGCCTTCACATAAACTTGAGATTCGGAACGATCTGAATCTCCCGCGGTTACCTCCCTGTCCCCTACACGCGAACAAGGAGCATGCTCATGACCAAGCGATTGCTTTCCGTCCTTCTTCTTTCCGCTGCTTTCCCACTGGCAGCCGTAGCGCAGACGACAAGCGGCGAGGCGGGCACCACGATCACCAATCCGGGCTCGCCGGCAGATAAGGAGGCACAGAACGCCACGCCAATGGACCAGTCCGCCGACGCCAGCGCCACGACTGCCGGCCCCTTCGTGACCGTTCCGGAAACCGGCGCATGGCGCGCCAGTGATCTGGAAGGCAAGGACGTCTACGGCGCCGACGGCGAGAGCATTGGGTCCATCAGCGACGTGCTCCTCAGCCAGGACGGTTCCGTCAATGCCGTGATTATCGGCGTAGGGGGCTTCCTCGGCATGGGCGAGAAGGATGTCGCGGTCGACATGAGCGCGCTCGAGCTCGGCCCCGGCGACACGCAGGCCGAAGCCAACGCCGCTTCCGCCGCCAATCCGGAAGCCGTACCCGGCGGTGTCTCCGGCGAGACGACCGCATCGACCAGCACCGGCACGGCGATGCCGCCGGCCGGCGAAACGGGCACGGCGACGACCGGAGCCGATACGGCGATGACGAATGATAATGCCGCTTCCAGCAATACGACCACCGGTACCGGCATGCCGGCGACCGGTGACGATCAGCAGATGGCGGCGAATGAAGCCGGCGACGATGGCGCCATCATGATCGGCACCGACGGCCTGCCGGAGCGGATCGTGCTGAACGTCACTCGCCAGCAACTGGAGGATGCGCCTGCCTTCGAAGGTCT
>DASUPM010000304.1:0-5822 GCA_036281095.1 Pseudorhizobium sp. | reverse complement strand
AGATCAGGGGCCTCTTCAAGATCTTCGGCTCGAACGCCAGAGATTTCGTCGACCAAGTCCGCGGCGGCATGTCGAAAGCCGAACTGAACGAGAAACACGGTCACGTCCTGGGCCTGCGCGACATCAACATCTCGATGCCCGCCGGCGGCATTACTGTGGTCATGGGACTTTCCGGTTCGGGAAAGTCGACGCTCATCCGGCACATCAACCGCCTGATCGAACCGACAGCCGGCGAAGTCATTTACGACGGTGTCGATATCTGCCGTATGAATGAGGGCGACCTGCGCCGCTTCCGCCGGCACAAGACGGCGATGGTCTTCCAGAAATTCGCCCTGCTGCCGCACCGCACGGTTCTGGAAAACACGACCTATGGCCTCGACATCCAGGGTGTGCCGCGCAGCGAGAGCAGGAAGAAGGCGCAATACTGGATCGAGCGGGTCGGCCTGTCCGGCTTCGAGAATCACTATCCCAACCAGTTGTCGGGCGGCATGCAGCAGCGCGTCGGACTCGGCCGTGCCCTTGCAAACGACGCCGACATCCTGCTGATGGACGAGGCCTATTCCGCACTCGACCCGCTGATCCGCGTCGACATGCAGACGGTTCTCCTGGATCTGCAGAGCGAATTGAAGAAGACCGTGGTGTTCATCACTCACGACCTGGACGAGGCGCTCCGCCTTGGAGACAGGATCGCCATCCTGCGGGACGGCCAGATGATCCAGCAGGGTACGGGACAGGAAATCGTGCTCGAGCCGGCTGACGACTATATCGCGGCCTTCGTGAAGGAAGTGAACCGCGGAAGGGTCATTCAGGCGAAGACGGTGATGAAGTCCGTCGATGCCCCGGGCGACGGGCTGCAGGTCGATTCGTCCGCCACGCTCGAGGCTGTGGCGCGGGAGATGACGCAGCAGGGTGCGACGCGGGCCGTCGTCATGGACGGCGGCAAGCGTCCGATCGGCATGCTGGACCTTCCGTCGGTCCTTGCAGCCATGGTCACGCCGGCGACCAACACCCCGGATGCAAGATCTTAGCGCCGATTGAATTGCACGGATTCAGCGTCTATAGCGCCGCCTTATCCAGGGAGCCATCATGACCATCTCCAACCCCCTCACCGACCTGCTTGCCGAAAGAGGCGTGCTGCTCGCCGACGGCGCAACGGGAACCAATCTCTTCGCCGTCGGGCTCGAAGCCGGCGAGGCACCGGAACTGTGGAACGAGACGCAGCCGGAAAAAATCGACAGGTTGCATCAGGGTTTCGTCGATGCTGGTGCCGACATCATCCTCACCAATTCCTTTGGCGGCACGCGGCACCGGCTGAAGCTGCACCATGCGCAGGGCCGCGTCTTCGAGATCAACAAGCGCGCCGCGGAGATCGCCCGCACCGTTGCCGACCGTGCACCGCGCAAGGTAATCGTCGCCGGGTCGGTCGGTCCGACCGGAGAGCTGCTGCTCCCGCTCGGAGCCATGTCCTACGAGGATGCCGTGGCCGCCTTCGCGGAACAGATCGAGGCGCTGAAGGCCGGCGGCGCGGACATCGCCTGGATCGAGACGATGTCTTCGCCGGAAGAAATCCGCGCTGCGGCGGAAGCGGCGACGAAGGTCGGCCTGCCCTACACCTATACCGGCTCGTTCGACACCGCGGGCAAGACCATGATGGGCCTCCATCCCAAGGACATCCACGACGTCGCGAAGGACGTTGGAGAAGGCCCGGTCGCGGTCGGCGCCAATTGCGGCGTCGGTGCCTCCGATATCCTCTCCAGCCTGCTCGACATGACGGCTGCTGATCCCGATGCCGTTACCATCGTGAAGGGCAATTGTGGTATCCCGGAATATCGCGGTGCGGAGATCTACTATTCCGGCACGCCGCCGCTGATGGCGAACTATGCGAGGCTTGCTCGCGACGCGGGCGCGAAGATCATCGGCGGCTGCTGCGGCACATCCTGCGATCACCTTGCTGCGATGCGCAGGGCGCTCGACGAGTACACGCCGGGCCCGCGCCCGACGATAGAAGAAATCGTCGAGCGGATCGGCCCGCTGCGCAACAAGACGGCAAGCGAATCGGGCGGCGACGGCAATCGCGAACGCCGCCGTCGCAGGAGCTGACATGAACGGAAACATTTCCCCCATCGCCAATCGCGACATGGTCGCAGATAGCCTTTCGGGTCTTTCGGACGAAAACAAGTCCTGGCTGGAACTGCTGATGGAAAATCCGTCGGCTGACGACACGCTTCTCGATGGTCTGCATCTTTATCTCGACCGGCAGGCAGAAGCGCGCTTCCTCAATTCGCTGAAGCTGGAGCAATGCGGAGAATGGCTGGGCGCAGTGGCTCCGGCCCGACTTCAGGTCCGGCTGACGGAGGCGGCCAAGTCCAGCCAGCACGCCGCTCATGCCAGCTTCCGTGCAGGCCTCATCCGCTCGGGTGGCCCCGACCGGGCCTATCCGAAAGCCGGCATCTAGAACAACGCCTCCATGTGGAAGCGCAACTGCTCCGGAGGATAGCGGTACTGCGCGCCGATCCGGCAGCGGTTGCGGACAGCGCAGCCGTCGACCATGCAGGTAGCTCTCCCCGCATCAGAGGCAAGATAGGCCCTGCACGCGGTGACGTCGAAACCGTCTGTCCTGACGGCGCGGACCGGACAGGCTGCCAACCACGTCGGCCAATCGGCAAGCTCCGTTATGCTGCTTTCCGTAGTGGCGGTCTGTTCCAGCTCGAATGGAAAGCCGAGGGCGCCCCGATAGCCATGCCAGAGTCCGTAGCGAGGATGAAGCAGGATGCCGAGTGGCGAAGGCGTCAGCGGCTCGGCCCGCACCGCCCATCGCTGGAACGGCTGGTAGGGCGGATCGGAGGGGAAATAGGCCGTCACGCCCCAAGCGCGTGACAGCGGCAGGATCAGAGACTTCGACCAGGTGTCGAGCGGGTTCGGTCCGCCGTAGCCTTCCCGCCATGACGAGAAGTGAGGCCAGATCGAGCCGCCGACATTGCCGAGCAACACGACCGTCCGGGCACACGTCCCGTCTGCCAGCAAAGGCCCCTCGCCTGCCTCGAATGCAGCAACGCCGCGCAGCAGGATACCGTGCGGCTCGAGCGCCTCCGCAATCTCCGCCAGAAGCGGAGAGCCGTTCATCGCGGCTCCCCCGGCTTGTAGTGGGGCCGCCAGACTTCCGCCTGGATGAAGTCGGCCACCAGGCTGGCGCCGCCTTGCTCCCTGGCGGCCTCGGGACCCTTTCAGGTGAAGGCGTCCGGCATCGATTCCTTCCGTTCCGCGATAAATGCAAGCAGCGCCTCATCGATCGCGGGATCGAGCGGCGGTGCCTCGTAGGCGTCCAGCCAGGAGCGGCAGAGGGCGTTGGCGCGCTCCTCGATCCGCTTCTCCCCCTCGATCTCCCACTGTTCGAACGAGTTGTTGTCCATCAGCGCCGACCGGTAGAAAGCGGTCTGGAAATGCGCTTGCGTGTGGGCGCATCCGAGATAGTGGCTTCCCGGACCGACCTCGCGGATGGCATCCATCGCCTGACCGGATTCCGACAGGTCGACTCCCTCCGCCATCTTCTGCATCATGCCGAGTTGGTCCTGGTCGATCATGAATTTCTCGTAGGAGGAAACCAGCCCGCCCTCCAGCCAGCCGGCTGCATGCAACACGAAATTCGTGCCGGCCAGCAATGTGGTGTTGAGCGTGTTCGAAGATTCGTGGGCTGCCTGGGCATCCGGAACCTTGGAGCCGCAGAGCGAACCGCCGGTGCGGAACGGCAGGCCGAGACGCCGGGCGAGTTGGGCGGCACCATAGGACACGAGCGACGGCTCCGGTGTGCCGAAGGTCGGTGCGCCCGATTGCATGGAGATCGAAGCGGCGAAGGTGCCGAACAAGACCGGCGAGCCGGGCCGGATGAGCTGCGTGAAAGATGCACCGGCAAGCACTTCGGCAAGGATCTGCGTCAGCGTCCCCGCCACCGTCACCGGGCTCATCGCGCCGGACAGGATGAAGGGCGAGACGACGGAGGCCTGGTTGTGGCGCGCATAGACCTTCAGCGCCCCGACCATGGTTTCGTCGAACACCATCGGCGAGTTCGCGTTGATGAGGTTCAATGTGACACAGTTGTTCTCGACGAACTCGTCGCCGAAGACGAGCTTTGCCATGGCGACCGTGTCTTCGGCGCGTTCGGGCGCGGTCACCGAGCCCATGAACGGTTTGTCCGAATACTTGATATGGCTGTAGACCATGTCGAGGTGGCGCTTGTTCACCGGAACATCGACCGGCTCGCAGACCGTGCCGCCGGATGAATGCATAGACGGCGCCATGTAGGCGAGCTTCACGAAATTGCGGAAGTCCTCGATCGTCGCATACCGGCGCTTGCCGTCGAGGTCGCGCACGAAGGGCGGGCCGTACACCGGCGCGAAGACGGTCGCATTACCGCCGATACGAACGTTACGGCTGGAGTTGCGGGCATGCCAGGTGAACTCCTTCGGCGCCGTCTTGAGGAGGTCGCGGCACAATCCCTTCGGAAAATGGACCCGTTGGCCCTTCACATCGGCACCCGCCTTGGCCCAGAGTTCCAGCGCCTCCGCATCGTCGCGGAACTCGATGCCGATCTCTTCCAGGACGGTATCGGCATTGCGCTCGATAAGCTGTAGCCCCTCCTCGTCGAGCACCTCGTAGACACCGATCCTGCGGGTGATGTAGGGCAGCGAGGGACCCGGACCGCCGCCGCTTCGAGCGGCCCTGCGACCTGCGGCTCCGCGTTCGCCTCGGGATCTGCGTCCGCCAGCCGTTGCTTCCGTGGCTTGATCCAACTCGTCCATGTCTTCCTCACCATTGCGCCGAACGCGCTGTCATCGCTGATGCGCCATGCTAGGACGGCAGGCAAGGCGAGCCCTGCCTTTCTGCGTCACGACCTTGCGCAGAACAGACATCGCCCAGCACGTGCTCCGTCGCTTTTTCAACAAGCCGAGGTCGTTTTCAAGGAAGTCGGAAAACCTTTTGCGTTTCATCATGTTCGGACAAGAGGCACGGCGAAGTGCCGTCACGAATTGGAAGTGCTCATGTCCGACGACGACATCATCCTCTCCGAACTTTCCGACGAGGAACTCGTGCAGCAGATGCACGACGACCTCTATGACGGATTGAAGGAAGAGATCGAGGAAGCCACGCAGATCCTGCTCGACCGCGGCTGGGCGCCCTATGACGTGCTGACCCAGGCGCTGGTCGAAGGCATGCGCATCGTGGGCATCGACTTCCGGGACGGCATCCTGTTCGTGCCGGAAGTGCTTCTCTCAGCCAATGCGATGAAGGCCGGCATGACCATCCTGCGGCCCCTGCTTGCCGCCACCGGCGCGCCGAAGCAGGGCAAGCTGGTCATCGGCACCGTCAAGGGCGACATCCACGATATCGGCAAGAACCTGGTCGGCATGATGATGGAGGGTGCCGGCTTCGATGTCATCGATCTCGGCATCAACAATCCGGTGGAGAACTATCTCGAGGCGCTGGAGCGCGAGGATGCGGACATCCTCGGCATGTCGGCGCTGCTGACGACGACGATGCCCTACATGAAGGTCGTCATCGACACGATGAAGGAAAAGGGAATCAGGGACGACTATGTCGTTCTGGTCGGCGGCGCGCCGCTCAACGAGGAGTTTGGAAAAGCCGTCGGCGCCGACGCCTATTGCCGCGACGCGGCGGTGGCCGTGGAAACGGCCAAGGACTTCGTGCGTCGGAAGCATAATTCGCTCGCAGCACGATAGAAAGAAGCGCGGCCTCCGAAGGCCGGAAGCCGCGCCGGAACTTACTCTGCGGCGTCTGCTACGTTGTTGCCGGCATCCTGAGTGGCA
>DASUPM010000303.1:0-6166 GCA_036281095.1 Pseudorhizobium sp. | reverse complement strand
GCTCGCAGTTGAACGGCCTGGAGACCGAGGCCCGCACGATCGCGAAGATGCTCGCGGCGGGAGAGGGATCGGGCGAGTTCCCGCCGGTGGCGGAAGCGATCCGCGTCGATAGAGGCTATGAAGCAGCCCTTGGGGCGGCGCTCGGCGAGGATCTGGACAGTTCGACCGATCCGTCGGCGCCCGCCCGCTGGACCGTGAACGGTACTGGTGCCGCCGATCCGCCGCTTCCGGAGGGGTGTGAGCCGCTGCTGGCGCGTGCCGAAGCTCCTCCCGAACTCCGGCGCCGCCTGGCGCAGATCGGCGTCGTTGCCACCGCCGAGGACGCCGGCCGGCTGATGGCGGCGCTGAAGCCGGGCCAGAGGCTGGTGACGAGGGATGGCGCCGTCTATCGCTGGGACGGTCACATCGCGGGGTCGGAGGCGCCCGGCGCTGCCGCGCTGCGGCTGTCGCAGAAGAACCGTCTGGCCGAACTCGAGGGAGAGCTGGACGAGGCCCGGATCATCCTGTCGGACGCGGAGGAGGCTCTGGCCGCCACCCTGGCGGACATCGCAGCGTCCGAGACCCGCCTTGCCGACGCACGCGATCGCAGCCGCATTGCGGCCCGCCAGCTTTCCGAGGCGCGGGAGGCGCTCGCGGCAGCGGAGCGGGCGGCGGGCGAACTTCTTCGCCGCCAGGATGTCGTGACCGAGTCCGTCCACCAGGTCCGCACCCAGACCGACGAGCTTGTCCTGCAGGAAGAGAATGCGCGCGTCGAACTGGAGGATGCGCCCGACCTGACGGATATCGACAATCGCCTGCGCGACCAGCAACTGGCCGTCGCCACCGACCGCAGCCTGTTGGCGGAGGCGCGGGCTCGCTACGAGGGCTTCAGCCGCGAAACCGAGGCCCGACGCCGCCGTCTTGCCGCCATCGCCCAGGAACGCTCCGCCTGGCAGGCGCGCGCGGCGAGCGCGGAAGATCATGTGGCGACGCTCCGCGAGCGTGAGGACGAGGCGCGCGAGGAGATTGCCGATCTGGAGGCCGCCCCGGAGGACATAGAGGAAAGGCGCCGCAGCCTGCTTTCCGAAC
The DNA here is from genome assembly GCA_036281095.1 of Pseudorhizobium sp. Lineage (GTDB taxonomy): Bacteria > Pseudomonadota > Alphaproteobacteria > Rhizobiales > Rhizobiaceae > Neorhizobium. The sequence continues at coordinate 5,098 of DASUPM010000303.1, read as the reverse complement.
TGCAGAAGGCCGAGGAAAGCCGTCGCGCCGCGGCTGACCGCCTGGCGGAAGCGGAAACGCGGCAGCGTGATGCCGATCGCGTGGCGACGACGGCCCTTGCGGAGCTTGCCGAGGCCCGCGAGAAGCGCGGCCGCGCCGAGGAACGGCTGGTCTCCTCGGCGGAGCGACGCCACGAAGCGGAGATGCGCATTCAGGAGGCGCTGGGCGTCGCCCCCCGGGAGGTACTTCGTCTTGCCGGCGTTGCTGCCGATACCGCAGCGGCGGATATCCGCGATATCGAGCGTGAGGTCGATCGCCTGAAGATCGAGCGGGAGCGTCTCGGCGCCGTGAACCTGCGAGCCGACGAGGAACAGCAGGAACTGTCCGCCAAGCTCGCTGCGCTGGTTCATGAACGCGACGACGTGATCGATGCCATCCGCAAGCTGCGCGGGGCCATACAGAGCCTCAACCGGGAAGGCCGGGAACGCCTGATTGCCGCCTTCGATGTCGTCAACGCCGAATTCCAGCGTCTCTTCACCCATCTCTTCGGCGGCGGTACCGCTGAACTCCAGCTGATCGAATCGGACGATCCGCTGGAGGCGGGGCTCGAGATCCTGGCGCGTCCGCCGGGCAAGAAGCCGCAGACGATGACGCTCCTCTCCGGCGGCGAACAGGCGCTGACGGCCATGGCTCTGATCTTCGCCGTCTTCCTGACCAATCCGGCGCCGATCTGCGTGCTGGACGAGGTGGACGCACCGCTCGACGACCACAATGTCGAGCGCTATTGCAACCTCATGGACGAGATGGCGGCTTCCACCGAGACGCGCTTCGTCATCATCACCCACAATCCCATCACCATGGCGCGCATGAACCGCCTCTTCGGCGTCACCATGGCGGAGCAGGGCGTTTCGCAATTGGTCTCCGTCGATCTTCAGACCGCCGAACTCTTGCGCGAGGCCGTCTAGCCGCGTTCATGCGGCTTTTTGTTGCGATGCAACATTATCCTCCCGCCCAACGTTTCCAAACTGTCACGAAATCTGTATGCCTAGGTCGAGGCTCTGGAGGTTGGAGAGCAGGCGAATGAGGAAGTGGGTCTACCGCTTCGGTGGAGGAAAGGCGGAAGGGAGCGTGGCGGATGTCGCGCTTCTCGGCGGCAAGGGCGCAAATCTCGCCGAAATGGCGAGGCTCGGCCTGCCTGTCCCTCCCGGGCTGACGATCATTGCCGACGGCTGTACCTGGTATTTTGACCACGGACGGACCCTGCCGCAGGACCTGAAGCAACAGGTGATGGAGGGCATCGCCGGCATGGAGGCCGAAACCGGCCGCACCTTCGGCGGCAGCGACAAGCCCCTTCTCCTTTCCATCCGCTCCGGCGCCCGCGCCTCGATGCCGGGCATGATGGACACGGTGCTGAACCTCGGCCTGAATGATGAGACCGTGCAGGCATTGGGGCATGACGCGGGCGACGCACGCTTTGCCTGGGACAGCTACCGCCGCTTCATCCAGATGTATGCCGATGTCGTCATGGGCCTCGATCACGAGATCTTCGACGAGGTGCTGGAGGATGAGAAGGCGAGGTATGGCCACGAGCACGACACCGACCTCTCGGCGGTGGAATGGCAGCACGTGGTTGCGCTCTACAAGCAGACGATCGAGGAGGAGCTTGGTGAGGCCTTCCCGCAGGATCCGCATGTCCAGCTCTGGGGCGCCATCGCCGGGGTCTTCGCGAGCTGGATGAATCCGAGGGCCGTGACCTACCGCGCGCTGCACCGCATTCCGGAGCAGTGGGGAACCGCGGTCAACGTCCAGGCCATGGTCTTCGGCAATTATGGCTCCTCGTCGGCAACGGGCGTGGCATTCACCCGCAACCCCTCTACCGGCGAGCGGGCGCTTTACGGCGAATTCCTCGTCAATGCGCAAGGGGAGGATGTCGTCGCCGGCATCCGCACACCGCAGTCGCTCACCGAGGAGGGGCGGGCGGCATCGGGTTCCGAGAAGCCGTCAATGGAAAAGCTGATGCCGGAGACCTTCCGGGAATTCAAGGCTATCTGCGACCGGCTCGAGGCCCATTACCGCGACATGCAGGACGTCGAGTTCACCGTCGAGCGCGGCAGGCTGTGGATGCTTCAGACCCGTTCCGGCAAGCGCACCACCCGCGCCGCCATGAAGATTGCCGTCGACATGGTCCAGGAAGGTCTCATCGACGAGGAGGAGGCGGTTGCCCGCATCGAGCCGCCGTCGCTCGACCAGTTGCTTCACCCGACGATCGATCCGCGGGTGGAGCGCGTGGTGATAGGCTCCGGCCTTCCGGCATCTCCCGGTGCGGCAGTGGGTGAAATCGCGTTCACCGCCGAGGAGGCCGTGGCAGCGGAAGCAGAGGGCCGCAAGGTGATCCTCGTCCGCGTCGAGACGAGCCCGGAAGACATCCACGGCATGCATGCAGCCGAGGCGATCCTGACGACGCGTGGCGGCATGACGAGCCACGCGGCAGTCGTGGCGCGCGGCATGGGCATCCCTTGCGTCGTCGGCGCGGGCGCCATGCGGGCGGACCTGCGCAACGGCCAGTTGATCTGCCCCGGCGGCATCGTGCTGCGCAAGGGTGATGTCATCACGGTGGACGGGTCATCGGGGCATGTGCTGAAGGGCCGCGTCGACATGATCCAGCCGGAGCTTTCCGGCGATTTCGGCCGCCTGATGGAATGGGCGGACAAGGCTCGCCGCATGACCGTGCGCACCAATGCGGACACGCCGCAGGACGCGCGCGCCGCCCGGTCCTTCGGCGCCGAAGGCATAGGCCTCTGCCGCACGGAGCACATGTTCTTCGAAGGCGAGCGCATCCACGTGATGCGCGAGATGATTCTTGCGGAGGACGAGGCGGGCAGGCGGGAGGCGCTGGCGAAGCTCCTGCCCATGCAGCGCTCCGATTTCACCGAACTGTTTACGATCATGCACGGCCTGCCGGTGACGATCCGCCTGCTCGACCCGCCGCTACACGAATTCCTGCCGAAGACCGAAGGCGAGATCGCCGACGTTGCCACGGCCATGGGCATGGAGCCCGTCCTTCTGCGTCGTCGGGTGGAAGCCCTGCACGAGTTCAACCCGATGCTCGGCCTCCGGGGCTGCCGGCTCGCCATCTCCTATCCAGAGATCGCCGAGATGCAGGCCCGCGCCATTTTCGAGGCGGCGGTTGCTGCTGCCAGCGAGACGGGCGAGCCGGTGGCGCTTGAAATCCTGGTGCCGCTGGTCGGCCTGCGCTCCGAGCTCGACTATGTGAAGGCCTGCATCGATCGCGTCGCCGCCGATGTGACCGCCGAGACGGGCAGCCGCATCGACTATCTTGCCGGCACCATGATCGAGCTGCCGCGGGCGGCGCTGCGCGCCCATGTGATCGCGGAAACCGCCGAGTTCTTTTCCTTCGGCACGAACGACCTGACGCAGACGACCTTCGGCATCTCGCGCGACGACGCCGCCGGCTTCATCCCGACCTACCAGCGCAAGGGGATCATCGAGCAGGATCCGTTCGTCTCGCTGGATTTCGACGGCGTGGGAGAGTTGATCCGCCTGGCGTCGGAGCGCGGCCGCCAGGCCAGGCCCGGCCTCAAGCTCGGCATCTGCGGCGAGCACGGCGGCGATCCGGCGTCCATCGCCTTTTGCGAGGACGTCGGGCTGGACTATGTTTCCTGTTCGCCGTTCCGCGTGCCGATCGCAAGGCTCGCCGCTGCACAGGCGGCGATCGCCCGACGCCGGCCGGCATAGGCGTCGTGAGCCGCCTCAGTCGTCGTCCACGACGATGACGCGCCGCTGGACATACATCGGCCCCCACATCGTCCGGGTCTGATGGTCGCGCCAGCTGCGCATGTCGGCACGCCGGTCCAGATCGAGGTCGAGCAGGCAGCCTGCCATGGCGTCCGTGCCCGGTCTGAAGCCGTAGCCGGCGCAGCGGCGCTCGTCGGCGGCGCGGCGTTCCTCGGGCGTCATCGTCTGGCAGCCGGCGAGCATGAGCATCAGCGTTGCAAGGAGGGGAAGATGATGGCGCATGGCGGACCTCCGTGATCGGGCGTGGCATTATCCGATTTGAATCTCACCCGTCCTGTTCTACACAGACAGGCATGCATAGGCCAATCCAGATCCTGTGATTTCCATGACCGTCCGCTATGTCCGGCCCATTTCGCAATCCGCCTACGCCGCCCGCCGCATAGCTTTCGCGGCACTACTGCTGTTTGCGCTGGCCGCGCTCGCCCACCGGTTCGGGCCGCTGCGCACGCCCGATTTCCTGGCGCTTCTGCTTCTCTCGGCGGCGATCGCGGCCGCGGCGGTTCCGCTCGCCCTGATCGGCCTGATGCGCCTGTGGCAGAAGGGCGCGGAAGGGGGCGTGGCCTCGGCCAAGGCGCTTGCCTATGCCGCCGTTCCGCTTGCGGTCGTGGCGACGGGCGCGAGCCTCTACCTGACGCGTCCGGCCCTTCACGAGGTGACCACCGATATCGACAATCCTCCTCTGTTCCTCAGCCGGGCCGACAGCGACCAGCAGTGGCTGTCGGGGCGGTCGGAGCCGACATTGATCGACCGCCGGACCCAGGTCGAGGCCTATCCCGGCCTGACAGGGCGCCGCTACGAGGGCGCGCTCGACCGGGTGCTCCAGGGCATCGAGGCGGCGGCGCTCTCCGCCCGCATCACGATCGTCGAGCGTCAGGGGGAAGAGCTTCTTGCACCTCCGGAGCCGCCGCCGCAGGAGCCTGACGCGCCGGCCGACGCTGCCGGCGATCTTCTTTCCGGCCCGGTTCCGATCCCGCTGCCGCGGCCCGGACCGGCGCTCGGCGAACTGCAAATCCCGGGCTCGGACGAGATCACCGGCGCACCCGGCGATGTCCTCCTGCAGGGGGAGACCCGCACCCTGATCCTCGGCCTTCCCTTCGACATCGTCATCCGCCTTCGGGAGGACGCCGAAACCACCACCGTGGACGTGCGGACGGCCTCCCGCTTCGGGGCGCACGATCTCGGGCTGAGCGCCCAGATCGCCGAGGACTTCCTGGACCGGCTGGACGCGGAACTCCTGGGCATTGCCGGCGGCTGACGCGGCCGGCGATCCGAGAATGTATTGGTGTCTCAGTCCTGCCCGAGG
>DASUPM010000302.1:0-7493 GCA_036281095.1 Pseudorhizobium sp. | reverse complement strand
AACGATCGGGCTGTCGATGGCCAAGGGCGGGCAGTTGCGGGCCAACTCCTTCAACGGCATCCTGGCGCGGGCTCTCGATACCCCTCACCAGACGATGGTCAACGAGATGGTGCTGCGTTCGCAGAGCCAGGCCATCTACAGCCCGGAGAACATCGGCCACTTCGGCTTGAACCTGATGAAGTACGCGCACTTCACCTCGCCCATCCGGCGATATGCGGACCTGATCGTGCACCGCGCGCTCGTCGGCTCGCTCGGCCTCGGCGAAGGGGGCATCACGCCCGACGAAGAAGCCCGTCTCGAAGACATCGCCGCGGAGATTTCCACCTTCGAGCGCCGCGCCATGGCGGCGGAGCGGGATACGGTCAACCGCCTGATCGCTCACCACCTCAGCGAACGGATCGGCCAGGAATTCGAAGGGCGCATATCGGGCGTGACCAAGGCCGGTCTTTTCGTCGCACTGCCGGATTATGGCGCTGACGGTTTCGTGCCTATATCCACGCTCGGAACCGACTACTTCATCTATGACGAGGCCCATCAGGCCCTGACGGGTGAGAAGACCGGTCTCGGCTACCAGCTCGGCGATACCGTCGATGTCCGGCTTGTCGAAGCCGTCCCGCTCGCCGGGGCACTGCGTTTCGAGATATTGAGCGAAGGGCGGAAGATGCCGACGGCCACCCGCTCCTTCCACAAGTCCGGCCGGAGAGACCGGTCGCAGCGGCGGGTCAAGGCGGGAACCAGGCCGCGGCGCGGCAGATAGGAGCAATCGAAATGCAAGAGCCCAGCGGGCAGCCCGTTCATTTCGGCGGAGGCAGGGCGCAGGACCGTCCGGTGATGCGCTCCATCGGCCGCGGCATGCGCAGCGTCTGCCCCGCCTGCGGCACAGGAAAGCTCTTCCGCGCCTTCCTGAAGCCCGTCGATCAGTGTGCCGCGTGCGGCGAAGAAATACACCATCACCGGGCGGACGATCTGCCCGCCTACCTCGTCATCTTCATCGTCGGCCACGTTCTGCTGACCGGTTACATGCTTGCCGAAATGGTCTTCGTTCTTTCGCCATGGGCCCATATTGCCATCTGGGGGACCCTGGCGGTAGTGGCTGCCCTGCTGACCATCCAGCCGATCAAGGGCGGCGTCATCGGTCTTCAATGGGCGTACCGGATGCACGGCTTCGGAGGCGATACCGACGAGGAATCGATGCGCCGTCACGGCGGCCCCTCGTCATGAGACCTTGGGACAAGGCGGCAGGAGCCAGACCGGCTCGCGGGCGTTTTCGCTCCCGAAGGATGAGCCATTCCAGGTTGTCGGGATCAGGCTGAAGATTTGCCGTCCCACCGCCTCTAGGTTTTAGGTCCCCTCCTCCTACTTCATGCGCCATGGACGGTTCGTCCGGCCCGCGATCCAGAGACCCCAGGATGTCCCGCCCACAGAACGACCTGAACGGCCATGTCGAAGCCATCCACTGGCCTTCCCTTTTCGCCGCCATCTCGGCCATCAGCGCCGTCGGCATCGCAATCGGGCTGGGCCTGCCGCTGCTGAGCATCATTCTGGAGAAGCGTGGACTCTCCTCCACGATGATCGGATTGAATTCGGCCATGGCAGGCATCGCCGCGATGATCGCGGCGCCGATCACGACGCGCCTCGCCCATGACTTCGGCGTCGCCAGGACCATGCTCTGGGCGGTGGTCGTTTCGGCGATCAGTGCGCTGGGCTTCTATTATGCCGACGCGTTCTGGCTGTGGTTTCCGTTGCGCTTCGCCTTTCACGGCGCAACCACGACGCTCTTCATCCTGTCGGAGTTCTGGATCAACGCTGCTGCGCCGCCGCGCCGCCGGGGCCTCGTGCTGGGGATTTACGCAACCGTCCTCTCCGTCGGCTTTGCGATGGGCCCCCTGCTCTTCTCCGCCATCGGCAGCGACGGAATCCTTCCCTTTCTCGTCGGCGCCGGCGCCATACTGCTGGCGGCGGTTCCGATCTACATAGCCCGACACGAAAGCCCCGTGCTCGACGAGAAGCCGGAAAGGCATTTCCTCCGCTACATCTTCCTCATCCCCACCGCGACAGCGGCGGTCTTCGTGTTCGGCGCCGTGGAAGCCGGGGGCCTTTCCCTCTTCCCTGTCTACGCCCTCCGCTCCGGGTTCACCGAAGCGCAGGGAGCGCTGCTGCTGACGGTCATGGGCATCGGGAACATGATCTTCCAAATCCCGCTGGGCATGTTTTCGGACCGGCTGCGGGACCGGCGCCCGCTGCTTGCGGCGATGGCCGTAACCGGGATGATCGGATCGCTTCTTCTTCCCATACTGATCGAGAACTGGATCTGGACCGCACTCGTGCTGCTGTTCTGGGGCGGCTGCGTCTCCGGCCTCTATACGGTGGGCCTCGCCCATCTCGGTTCCCGACTCACCGGCGCAGATCTTGCCGCCGCCAATGCGGCCTTCGTCTTCTGCTATGCCGTCGGGACCGTTGCCGGCCCCCAGGCCATCGGCGCGGCGATCGACGTGACCGGCAACAACGGATTCGCCTGGGCTTTGGCCGCCTTCTTCGGTCTTTACGTCCTGCTGTCGATCGGCCGGGTCCTTTTTAGACCGAAACGGACTTGACTTTTCGGGCGCGATTTGTAGTTTCGCGCCAGATTTCGCCGTGGACACCGCTACGCCGTCCGCGGCTTCATTTTTCCTAAAGGCAGAACACCATGGCGAAAGCTACCACCATCAAGATCAAGCTGCTGTCAACGGCAGATACCGGTTTCTTCTACGTGACGAAGAAGAACAGCCGTACGATGACGGACAAGATGTCCAAGACCAAGTACGACCCGGTTGCCAAGAAGCACGTCGAGTTCAAGGAAACCAAGATCAAGTAAGATCTGCTTTCCGCAAAATCGAGGCGCGTGCCGCGAGGTCAGGCGCCTTTATTTTTGCCTGTTCAGAACACAAAAAAGCGCCGCTCCTGTGAGGAGGCGGCGCTTTTAATTGGGGGCCGACCGGCTGCAACGCGGCACGAGGAACCGCTTTTTATGTGCAATCCGGTCGACCGACCCCACGACCCAGGAGATGCGGCGGACCTGAGCATCATGGGGTATCTCTTCCCATCGGGAATATACTTGCTGCAATGAGGGTCGCGCAAAACGGGTGGAGAATCAACAGATTCTTAAAAGCCGGCGGGCCTATGTCTTTTATTGGTTAAAATCCGCCATTGGTATATCTCGCCACGCCTGCCCCTCATGACTTGAGGTTAAGTATATATCCACCCTTTGACAGGGCGATGACGATCTATACTGGGAGCGGCTTTGCAGTCATGCGGTTAACAAAGCAATCGCTGCCGAGTCTCGGCAGATAACCGGAACGCGTGTCGGACACTTCCGCCCTTTCCCGCTATCTTTGCTGCACGCCATTCATTTTAGCGTTATCTACAATAACATCTAGTCTTGGAAAGAGTGAAAAGCCGGCCTGCTCCGTGATCATGGGTCGATCTGCGGCACACGCGTTTTTGATCCGGACTTAACCTTTCGATGGGGAGATTTCCTGCGAAGTGGCGGGCAGTCACGCCGCGGCGGCGACAACCTTGTTGCGGCCACTGTTCTTCGCCTCATACAGCGCCCTGTCGGCCTGCTTGAGCAATTGCTCCGGCGTCTCCGCCCCCTGATCGCTGCAGGCAATTCCGAGGGAGGCCGTTACCTTCAGCTTCGCACCGGAACTGCGCACGAGGAAAGGCTCGTTCTCGATCAGGCTCCGCAGACGTTCGGCAATCATCGAGGCGGCACCCGCGTCCGTGTCCGGCATCACCACCACGAATTCTTCGCCGCCGTAACGGCAGGCGAGATCGGCACCCCGGACGGTCGACCGGATGCGGCGGGCAAATTCCTTCAACACCTCGTCGCCGACATCGTGCCCGTGGGTGTCGTTCACCTGCTTGAAGCGGTCTATGTCGGTGATGCAAACTGAAAGAGAACGTCCTCGTGCGGCGGCACGGTTGAACAGCATCTTCAGGTGATTGTCCAGATAGCGCCGGTTGTTGAGGCCTGTCAGGCCATCGGTCACCGCCAGTTCTATCGTCTGGCGCACGCTCGCACGGAGCCGGTCGTTGTAGCGCTTGCGCTTGATCTGGGTGAGGCTTCGCGCCACCAGCTCGTTGGGATCGACGGGGCGGACGATATAGTCGTTCACGCCGATGTCGAGCGCCCGGACGATGACGCTCTCGGCCCCCGGCTCGGTAACCAGGAGAAGCGGGAGAAAGCGCGTCCGCTCGAGCGACCGCAGATGCGAGCAGAGGCGCAAGGGATCGTAGTCATCCAGGTTGGCATTGACGATGACGAGATCGAACGGATTTTCCGCGGCTTCGAAGAGTGCGGCCTGGGGATCGGACATGGCGGCGACATGGGCGACCGGCTTCAGCGCCTTGACGATGCGCTCCTGTGAACTCGCCCGGCCGTCCACGAGCAGCACCTGACCGGGCTCCTCGCGACCGTCCGTACCCTTGAGCATCTCCTCCAGACCGATGTTGCGGGCCGTCTCCGCGCGGATGCGCAGTTCGTCGCTCAAGGTCTTCAGCCGCACAAGGCTCTTGACCCGGGAAATGAGTTGCAGGTCGTTCACGGGCTTGGTCAGGAAATCGTCCGCCCCTGCCTTCAAGCCGCGAACCCTGTCCGCCGGCTGGTCGAGCGCCGTCACCATCACGACCGGAATATGGGCGGTTCTCGGGTCCGCCTTCATCCGCTCACAGACTTCAAACCCGCTGATACCGGGCATCATGATATCCAGCAGGACAAGATCCACGTGGGTGCTGGTGCATATCTCCAGCGCCTTCAAGCCGTCATCCGCCGTCAGCACGTCGAAATATTCAGCCAGCAGCCGGGCTTCCAGAAGCTTGACGTTGGCCGGGATATCATCGACCACTAGGATGCGCGCCGTCATGTCCGGTCCCCTCGCCTCATGCGTCGCCCAGATAGGTCTTTATGGTTTCGATGAACTTCGGCACAGAGATCGGTTTCGAGACATAGGCCTCGCAGCCGCCCTGCCTGATCCGTTCCTCGTCGCCCTTCATCGCAAAGGCGGTGACGGCGATGACGGGGATGATGTGCAGTTCGTCGTCCTCCTTCAGCCACTTGGTGACTTCGAGCCCCGAGACTTCCGGCAACTGGATGTCCATCAGGATGAGGTCGGGACGATGCTTTCGGGCGAGATCCATCGCCTCCATACCGTTGCGGGTCTGGATCGTCTCATAGCCGCAGGCCTCGATCAGATCGCGGAAGAGCTTCATGTTGAGCTCGTTGTCTTCGACAATCATGACTCGCTTGGGCATCCACCCGTCCCCAAATCCTGCTCGAACGTCCGATATTTCTATATGTAGTTGCGCCGGAGCCGATTTCACTTTGTATGTAGAATCGAAACCTATGGGTATTTGGTTGAAAAAGAGGTAACCCCTTGGCTGCAATGCCGCATGATCCCAACAAGCTTCCTTCGGGCCCGCAGGCCGCCGAGGAGACGGCCATCGCCATCCTGGCCTGGCTCGCCTCGGAGCCGGAGATGTTGAGCCGCTTTCTCGCGCTTTCCGGCGTCGATGCGGGGCAGCTTCGGCAAGCCGTGAACGACCCCGGCTTCCTCGCCGGCATGATCGACTTCCTCATGGGACACGAGCCTACATTGCTCGCCTTCTGCGAGGCCTCCGGGACGCATCCCGAGGCCGTGGCGAATGCCTGGCGCCATTATTCCGGCCCCGGTCTCGATTCCGGCCAGTACTGATGCGGTTCCGCCATAGCTCACCTATTGAGACTCGCGCCGGCTGAGCGTAGGTTTTGGACGTTCAACTTCTGTTCTGCCCATGACATCCGCACCCGACACCAGATCTGGCTTTTGCCGCGACTGCATGGCCGAGCAGAAGGCGGAGCAGCGCCGTTGCCGGCAGTGCGGCAGCCCTCGGCTCGTCTATCATTCGGAACTCTACCAGCTTTCACTCGCCCATATCGATTGCGACGCCTTCTATGCCTCCGTCGAGAAACGCGACAATCCGGAGCTCGCCGACAAGCCCGTCATCATCGGCGGCGGCAAGCGCGGCGTCGTCTCCACGGCGTGCTACATCGCCCGTATCCATGGCGTGCGCTCCGCCATGCCGATGTTCAAGGCGCTGGAGGCCTGCCCGGACGCCATCGTCATTCGGCCGGACATGGAGAAATACGTCAAGGTCGGGCGGGAGGTGCGCCAGTTGATGCTGGAACTCACCCCGCTCGTGCAACCGCTATCCATCGACGAAGCCTTCCTCGATCTCGCCGGTACCGAACGCCTGCATCACGATCCGCCCGCGCGCATTCTCGCCAGGCTTGCCCGGCGCGTGGAGGCGGAAATCGGCATCAGCATCTCCGTCGGCCTCTCCTACTGCAAGTTCCTCGCAAAGGTCGGCTCCGACCTCCAGAAGCCGCGGGGCTTTTCGGTCGTCGGCCGCCAGGAGGCGCTTTCGTTTCTCGCGGCCCGACCCGTCAGCACCATCTGGGGCGTCGGCAAGGCATTCAATGCGACGCTCGAGGCGGATGGCATACGCAGCATCGGCCAGTTGCAGACGATGGAAGAGAGCGACCTGATGCGCCGCTACGGCTCCATGGGCCAGCGGCTCTATCGATTGTCGCGCGGCATGGACGACCGCGCAGTTCATCCCAACGATCCGGCAAAGAGCGTTTCCGCCGAAACCACGTTTTTCGACGACATCTCGCGCCACGACGACCTCGTTCCGATCCTCCGGCGGCTTTCGGAAAAGGTATCCTCGCGGCTGAAGAAGCACTCGATCGCCGGCCAGACGGTGGTGCTGAAGCTGAAGACCGCCGACTTCAGGATCCGTACACGCAATCGCCGCCTGGAAGACCCGACACAACTGGCAGACAGGATATTCCGGACGGGTCTTTCGCTCATGGAGCGGGAGAGGGACGGTACCCGCTTCCGCCTGCTCGGCATCGGCGTCACCGATCTCTGTGATCCGGCAACAGCAGATCCGCCGGATCTGGTGGATCTGAATGCGGGCCGGCGGGCAGCGGCCGAGGTCGCCATGGACCGGCTTCGGGACAAGTTCGGCAAGGCTGCCGTCGAAACCGGCTACACCTTCGGCAATCGCCGGCGCGATCAATGAAATGTGATGTCACGGCCGTAGGTTAACCGCCTCCTTTCGCGCTGCGGAAAATCTTCATTAATCCGTTCCGGCTAAAATGACCGCTCAGTATTGCGTAAGAGGTCATCGATGCTGCGTCGTTTCGCCTTCGGTCTCGGGCTCCTGTCCGCGACCATCCTTTCCCATTCTGCTTTCGCACAAACAGAATCCACGCTGCAGATCGTCATCTCCAAGACTGCCCAGTCGATGACCGTGTATGACGGCGAAAAGGTCGTCGCCACATCGCGCGTCTCGACCGGCAAGGCGGGCCACACGACGCCGAGCGGTATCTTCTCCATCCTCGAGAAGCGGAAGTACCACGAGTCCAACATCTATTCGAACGCGCCGATGCCCTTCATGCAGCGGCTGAC
>DASUPM010000301.1:0-6412 GCA_036281095.1 Pseudorhizobium sp. | reverse complement strand
AAGGTCGAGCAACCGCTTCCCTCTCGCATTCTTGCCGAGATGCAGAAGAAGAACATGCCGCGCACTTCGCCGATCATGATGCGGATCTTCAAGGAAGAAGGCGTTCTTGAGGTATGGAAGGCAAAGGCGGACAACCGCTTCGACGTCATCGCCAGCTATTCCATCTGCGCCTGGTCCGGCAAGCTCGGCCCGAAGATCAAGGAAGGCGACAGGCAGGCACCGGAAGGTTTCTACCATCTGACGCCGGCGCATCTGAACCCGAACTCCAAGTATTACCTCGCGATCAACACCGGCTACCCGAACCGCTATGATCAGGCGAATGGCCGCACCGGTTCTCACCTGATGATCCATGGCGCTTGCTCGTCGTCCGGCTGCTATTCGATGACGGACGAGCAGGTGCTGGAAATCTACGCCTTCGCCCGCGACGCATTCAAGGGCGGCCAGACTGCCGTACAGCTTCAGGCTTTTCCGTTCCGGATGACGGCGGAGAACATGGCCCGGCATCGCGACAGCGAGCACATCGACTTCTGGAAGATGCTGAAGGTGGGCTATGACAATTTCGAGGTGACCAAGCGTCCGCCCGAGGTCAACGTCTGCGAGAGGAAATACGTTTTCAACCAGCAGATCGACGGGAAGATCGGCAGCGCCGCAGCGGCCTGCCCTCCGATGTCGACCCCCTCGTCCCTGAACGTCGCGATGGCTTCCCATCAGAAGAGCTATCAGGTGGCCTACGAGAAGGCGGTGAAGAAACTGGACGGCATGGTCTGGTATGAGCCGACGGAGGCCGAGCGCAAGGCAGTCGTCGCAGACAAGCGCAAGGGCCGCGACCTGGCCTATGCTCCGACTGGTACCTCGCTCGAAGCGGGCAAGCTGATGAAGCGTGACGACTTCGAAACCCTGATGGCGAAACGAAGCGCTCCGCAAAGCAAGCCGGCGACCACCGTACTCGCTTCCACCTCTTCCCGTCCTGCGACAGCCGCGGAACGGATGAAGCAGGGCCGGCTTCCGCAACCGGATGCGGCGACAGAACAGCAGTCTGCCGATGCGGCCGCTACGGCCGGCACTTCCACGAGCACGGTTCCGATACCGGCGCAGAACCCGATGGCCTATGCAGCCCCGCCTGTCAGCACCGGCAGCAGTGGAAAGAAGCCGTTCTGGAAGTTCTGGGCGGCCGAATGACGGTCGAAACCGATCGGCTGTACGACCTGAGGGGGCTGAAATGCCCCCTTCCCGTTCTCAAGACGCGCAAGCGCATGAGCACGATGCAGATCGGCGAGGAACTGGTCGTCGAGACTACCGATCCGCTCGCGGGAATCGATATTCCGCATTTTTGCCATGAGGACGGGCACCAGCTCATCGAAAGCGCGAAGACGCCCGAAGGTCATCGCTTCAAGATCCGCAAGGGCTGATCCGAGCTACTGCCTGAAGCCCGGAATAGCGAGCGGATTGCTCGCCAGCGCGGCATGATCGGGCCTGTCGACCCTCGGTTGGCCGGTAAAGGCTGCGAAAAGATCGCCGACGAACTCTTCCGGCAAGTCCTGCGTGATCAGCACCATGCGGGTGCGCCGGTCCGACCCCTTGGGCCATGCCGCAAGCCGCTGCGGCGGATGGAAGATCGACTGCACGCCGTGAAGCACAAGAGGCCGCTCCGGATCGTCGGAAAGCGCCACGACCGCCTTCATCCGCAGAAGCTTCTCTCCATGCGCGGAACGCAGGATGTCCACGAACATCTCGATCGCCATCGGATCGATCGGCCGGTCGTGAATGATGGAGAAGGAGCGGATACCGTCGCCATGACGGTTTACGTCGTGGTGGTGATGCCCAGGGTGCGAACCGTGGTCGTGCCCGTGATGGTCGTGATGCAGATCTGCAATTTCGTCCAGAAGCCAGCGGTCTACCTCGGCAATCTTCGTGGCCGGGTCGTAAAGCCCGTTGTCGAGAACCTCCGCCCGGCCCGCCTCCGGCGTATCCGCGTCCATCTTCGCAGCACGGGGGTTGAGCTGATCCAGCCGGTCGTGCAACTGCCGAAGCAGATCTTCGCCCGCCATGGCGGCCTTCGACACGATAAGCCGGTCCGCCACCGCCACCTGCTTGACCGCCTCCCGATGCCGGTCAAGCGTCGCCAGACCGTTCACGGCATCAACCACGGTGATGACGCCATCGAGTTCATAGTTCTGCGCGATGACCGGATGGCCCATGACCGACTGCATGACCGGCGCCGGATCCGCAAGTCCGGTCGTTTCGATCACCACGCGCCGGACTGCCTTGAGCCGGCCCGTCTGCATGGCATCCGTCAGGGAAGCCAACGTATCCACGAGCTCTCCGCGCACGGTGCAGCACAGGCAGCCGTTGGACAGCTGCACCAGCGTATCGCCGGAGGCTCCCACCAGCAGATTGTCGATGCCGACCTCGCCGAACTCGTTGATGATGACGGCGGTGTCGCCCGCATCGGGATCCTTGAGGATGCGGTTGAGCAGCGTCGATTTTCCCGCGCCGAGAAAGCCCGTGATGATGGAAACCGGTATGCGGGATAGCGACATGAGGTTGCGCCGGCTCAGAATGTCGGTCGCGGCAGAGGGATCGGCACGTTTGCGATCTCGTTCTGGCCGGTCTTGCTCGCGACGGCCTCCGAACCCGGTATCAGACCGGCGAAACTGTAGCGCGGCGGCCTGGTCATCTCGTGGATATATGGAGAGCTCACGATCATCCGACCGGCATCGTCGCGGCCCTCGCTGCGCACTTTCGCTGCCTTCGGGTTGCAGATTTCGGCGCTGATGTCGTTCATGGTCGTCGTGTCGCCATAGGGCGCCAGCGAAGCGAGCGGCACGCCCTTTCCAGCCGGCGATGTGAGACCGACCTGCAGCAGTTCCGCGGAATCGTCGGCGCGTCCGGCAAGGCTGTCGGACCCGAGCACCACCGAAATGACGGTACGGCCATTGCGGGTGGCCGAGGAGATCTGATTGAAACCGGAGGCGCAGATGAAACCCGTCTTCATGCCGTCTGCGCCGTCGAAGCGGCCGACGAGCATGTTGAAATTGGCGTAGTTCTTCTTTCCGGTGCTGACGCCTTCCAGCGCGAAGTAACCGGCATGCTCAGGGAATTCCCGCTTCAGCTGCAGCGCGAGGACGGCAAGGTCCCGTGCGGTGGTATACTGGCCCTTGCCTGGCAGCCCGTGCGGATTGATGAAATGCGTCGACATCATGCCGAGCCTGGCGGCTTCCGCATTCATCATCGCCACGAATTGATCCAGCGAGCCCCCCACCGTCTCCCCGATCGCCACCGCGATATCGTTGGCGGATTTCACCAGCATGAGCTTCAGCGCGCTGTCGAGCGTCAGCTTCGAGCCCGGCTTGAAATACATCTTGCTGGCTGGCTGGTCTGCAGCCTTCTTGCTCATCGTCACGGTGCTGTCCAGCGAGAGCCGGCCGGTTTTCAATGCCTTGAAGGTGACATAGGCGGTCATCAGCTTGGTCAGCGACGCCGGGTACCATTTGCGGAAAGCCTCGTCATGGGCGATCACGCGGCCCGTGCGCACGTCGATCACCATGTGGGGATTGGCAAACGCGCCGCTCGCGGAAACGAAGACGGCGGCAGCGGCAAGCGCCGCGACCAGTCTCGGGACACAGGGCAGCGGAGAGCGGAGCTTCGGCAAAATGATACCTCGTCGAGCGGAAAACGAGAGCGGCAATAGTGCGGCTATGTGGCCAAGCAATGGCAAAGAACGTTGATTGCGTCAATCGTGCGGAGCACTATGTGCCGGGAGGACGATTCACGATCTCGTAAGAGAGACAGGACCTGGGACTGAATGCCTATCATCAACCGAGCTGCCGAACTTCAGGCCGAAGCGACCCGATGGCGCCATCACCTTCATCGGAATCCTGAAATTCTCTATGACGTCCAGGGCACCGCGGCCTTCGTCGCAGACCGGTTGCGCGAATTCGGCGTTGACGAGATTGCGACGGGCATCGGCGGCACCGGCGTGGTCGGCCTCATTCACGGCCGAAATCCGGACAAGCGGACGGTCGCCCTGCGTGCCGACATGGACGCGCTGCCGCTGGAGGAAGCGTCCAACAAGCCATGGTCCTCGCGAACACCGGGCCGGATGCATGCCTGCGGCCATGACGGCCACATGGCAATGCTGCTGGGTGCGGCGAAACATCTGGCGGAAACGAGGAATTTCGACGGCACCGTCGCGATGATATTTCAGCCGGCGGAAGAAGGCGGAGCCGGCGCTCTGGCGATGATCCGGGACGGCTTGATGGAGCGCTTCGGCATCCACGAGGTCTACGGCATGCACAATATGCCGGGCATCCCGCTCGGCTCCTTCGCCATCCGCCGTGGACCCATCATGGCGGCACCCGATAAGTTCTTCATCACCGTCAAGGGCCGCGGCGGCCACGCGGCACAGCCCCATCGTGCGATAGATCCGATCTTCATCGGCTCACAGATCGTCGGCAGCCTGCAGGCGATCGCCGCGCGCAATGCCGACCCGCTGCAGTCCGTCGTCGTGTCCGTCACCCGCTTCGAGGCCGGCACCACGCACAACATCATCCCGGACGAGGCGCGCCTTTGCGGCACCGTCCGCAGCCTCGGCGAAGATGTGCGCGATCTGGCTGAGACACGCATCCGCCAGATCGTCGAGGGCCTCGCTCTGGCGCATGGCGCGACGGTCGAGATCGACTACGAACGGAGCTGCCCCGTCACCGTCAATCATGACCGCGAGACGGAGCATGCGATCTCCGCCGCCGCCGAAGTCGTCGGACCCGGCAGCATCGATGCGGATGTCGCTCCCTCCATGGCCGGCGAGGATTTCGCCTATATGCTTCAGAGCCGGCCCGGCGCCTTCATCTTCATCGGCAATGGCGACAGCGCTCCCTTGCACAACCCCGCCTATGACTTCAACGACGAAACCCTGCCCTATGGCATTTCGTATTGGGTACAGCTCATCGAACAGCGGCTGGCCGGGTGAGGCAATCTCAGCCAAAGAGAAAGCCGCCCGGATCGGCCGAAGGAAAAGGGCTTGGCTTGGACAGGCGGCTTTTGTATGGATGCAAGATAAGTGGTCCCGTAGCTCAGCAGGATAGAGCATCAGATTCCTAATCTGAGGGTCACGCGTTCGAATCGCGTCGGGATCACCATTCTTTCTCCCCATCCGGGATCAGAGTTTCCTTCCCTCACCGTAGGCGCACATGCTCCATGCGGAAACCGAGGCCGATCAGCCGGCCGGCGAGGTGGGCGAGAATCGGCCAGCGGGCGATGCCGCGGATAAAGGCAGGCGGGCCCTTGTGCCTTTCCGCCTTCCCCTGGTCCTTCCGACGGCTGCTGCGCATCATCAGTTGCAGCTTCTGCGTCGCCCTGGTGGGAAAGCTGCGGCGCTTTTCGATGGCGGCGAGATCGGCCTCCGTCAGCCTCCCCTCCCGCAGCGGGCGCGACAGGATGTTGGCCGCAGCCACAGCATCCTGAATGGCCAGATTGACGCCGACGCCGCCGATCGGCGACATGGCGTGCGCAGCGTCTCCGATGCAGAGCAGCGCCGGACGCCACCAGCGCTTCAACCGGTCTATGCGCACGACAAGCAGGCTGACATCGTCGAAGCTTTCGACTTCCTCCATCCGCTCCGGCGGCAGGGAAGAGATCTCCCGCACCGCCTGGCGGAAGACCTCGATGCCGGCCTCCCTGATCTCGGTGAAACTGCCCTTGCGCACCACATAGCCGCACTGCCAGTAGTCTCCGCGGTCGATCAGCACCAGCCCCTGGCGCGGGCCGGCATGTCCCATGACGTCTGCCGGATCTCCGGGCTGCTTGCTGAGCCGCATCCAGAGAACCTCGCTCGGCACGCCGAACGTCTCCACCTCCAGCCCGGCCTTTTCCCGGATGGTGGAATTGCGGCCGTCGGCGCCGATGACGAGTTCGGCATGGATGGTCCTAAGTCCGTGCGGCGTGTCCGCCCGCAGCCCTGCGATCCGCCCGTTCCTTTCGAGCAGATCGACGACCTTCGCCTGCATGATCAGCCGGAAGTTCGGATAAGCTTTCGCCTTCCCGGCAAGGAAATTCAGGAAATCCCATTGCGGCATGAAGGCGATGAAACGGCTCCGGACCGGCAGGCGGGAGAAATCGGCGATCGTGACGGTCCGCCCGCCCATTTCGGCCGAAAGTTTCTCCGCCCTGGTATGCGGCAGGGTCAGGAACTCGTCGGAAAGACCCAGTTCCTGCATCACCTCCAGGGTCGAGGGATGGATCGTGTCGCCGCGAAAGTCGCGCAGGAAGTCGCGGTGTTTCTCAATGACCACCACGTCGACCCCCGCGCGAGCCAGGAGGTACCCGAGCATCAGTCCCGCGGGGCCCGCCCCGGCGATCACGCAACTCGTTTCGATATCCTCGGTCATGTCTCCGTCATCGGTTCGGCTTGCAG
>DASUPM010000300.1:0-6473 GCA_036281095.1 Pseudorhizobium sp. | reverse complement strand
ATGCCGAACAGCAGGCCGTTCGCATCCCAGACCATATGGGCGACCGGGAAGTAGACGAAGGTGGCCCACAGCACGCAGAACAGAACCGCTGCCGAGAACTTGATGCGCTCTGCGAACGCGCCGACGATCAGGGCCGGCGTGAGCGCGGCGAAGGTCATCTGGAACAGCATGAAGATGAACTCGGGAATGAGCGCATCCGAGAAGGTCGCGGCGGTCGAATCCATCGTGACGCCGGAGAGGAACATCTTCGCGGTGCCGCCGAAATAGGCGTTCTCGGACCCGCCGAAAGCAAAGGAATACCCATAGATGACCCAGACGAGCATCATCGTCGCGCCCACGACGGTGCACTGCATGAGCACCGACAGCATGTTCTTGGCACGGACGAGACCGCCGTAGAACAGCCCGAGGCCCGGCATCAGCATGAAGAAGACGAGCAGGGTGCAAAGGAACATGAAGGCGGTATCGCCCTTTTCGACCGCCACGGCCGGTACCGCAGCGGCGGCCTCGGCGGCAGGCGCTGCAGCGTCCTGCGCGAAGGCGATGACGGGCGAAAGCAGCGCAGCAGTGGCAGCGCCTGCGCCTCCGAACAAAGTGGAAATTCTGGAAAATTGCATTGGTAGCTCCCCAATCCGCCGCTTATCAAAGCGCTTCTGTGCTGGTCTCGCCGGTCCGGATGCGGACGGCATGCTCGATCGAATAGACGAAGATCTTGCCGTCCCCGATCTGGCCGGTCTTGGCAGCGGAAGCGATCGCTTCGACCGCCTTGTCCACGAGGTCCGAGGCGACGGCGATTTCGATCTTCAGCTTTGGCAGAAAACTGACCGCGTATTCGGTCCCGCGGTAGATTTCGGTATGTCCCTTCTGCCGCCCGTAGCCCTTGACTTCGGTTACGGTCAGGCCCTGGATACCGACGGCCGTGAGGGCTTCGCGCACCTCGTCCAGCTTGAACGGCTTGATTATGGCCATCACGATTTTCATCTGGCTTCCCATCCTTTGCTTGTTCGGCCGGAGCCGAATTCCCTCATCGCGTCCGATCAAGACAGCGACTGCGGGTCTACATACAAAGGGCGTGCCAGATTCGTGGATGCTCAGCAGATGGCTGGAATCACTGCGTTTTTCGATCCAAGCCTAAAGCACGGGCAGGGTGCTTCAGCCGGTCTGCGCAAAATACAGGCATATTGCTGCACGGGCACAAACTTTACTCATCTGCTCGTTTCCGAATCAGACCTTCCTGCGCGACGGAGGCGACGAGAACGCCGGAGCGGGTATAGAGGCTGCCGCGGGTCATGCCGCGGGAGCCGGAGGAACTCGGGCTGTCCTGCGTATAGAGAAGCCAGTCGTCGAGCGCGCAGGGGCGGTGAAACCACATGGCGTGGTCGAGGCTCGCCACCTGCAGCGTCGGGTCGAAGATGGAGGTTCCGTGCGGGTAGAGGGAGGTGTCGAGGAGCGTCATGTCGGAGAGGTAGGCCAGCACACACGCCTGATAGTGCCGGTCGGCCGGCACCTCGCCCACCGCCCGCACCCAGATATCCTGCCGCGGTTCCAGCTTCTCCTTCGTGAGGTAATGATCGAGAGACACGGGACGCACCTCGATGGGGCGGTCCTGGCTCCAGTACTTGCGGACAACCGCCGGCGCCTGCGCCAGGAACAGCTCCTTGAATTCGGCCTCGCCCATGAGCTTGTCGGGCGGTGTGACCGACGGCATCGGCACCTGATGCTCCAGTCCGTCCTCCTGCACCTGGAAGGAAGCCGACATGGAAAAGATCGGGCGGCCATGCTGGATGGCGACGATCCAGCGGGTGGCGAAACTTGATCCGTCGCGGATGCGCTCCACTTGATAGACGATCGGGACGGCCGGATCACCCGGCCGCATGAAGTATGCGTGAAGGGAGTGGACGAAGCGGTTGGCCTCGACCGTCCGCTGAGCGGCCATCAGGGCCTGGGCGATGACCTGGCCGCCGAAGACCCGCTGCCAGCCGACCTGGGGGCTGACGCCCCGGTAGAGATCTTCCTCGAGCTTCTCGAGGTCGAGCGTCGAGAGCAGCCGGTCCATGGGACCCTGGGATTGGGGCGGGCGCGACATTATGACGAACTCCGGCAATAGGAAGCGAATGCCGGATGATCTATATGGACGATGTCATCTTCTCAAGTGAGACGGAGTGCCTGCAAATGCTGGATATGTTGGTGGTCGGTGGCGGCTATGTCGGTCTTTCCGTCGCGGTGGCGGTAAAGCAGTCGGCCCCTCACCTCGCGGTCGAGGTGGTCGAGGCGGCACCGGAGCACGTCTGGGAGAAGGACGAGCGCGCATCGGCCGTGATCGCCGCCGCGACCCGCATGCTTCAGGTCCTGAACGTCTGGGACGAGATCTTACCCGAGGCGCAGCCGATCAACAGCATGATCGTTACCGATTCCCGCACATCGGACCCGGTGCGGCCGGTCTTCCTGACATTCGACGGCGAGGTGGAAGAGGGCAGGCCGTTCGCGCACATGATCCCCAATGTGGCGATGGTGCGGGCGTTGCGCAGCGCCTGCGCGCGCCTCGGCATCACCATCCGCCACGGCATCTCCGCCACCGGGTTCGAAACTGCAAACACCAGGACGACCGTTTCCTTCTCCGACGGCAGCACGCTCGACACCCGGCTCCTCGTCGCCTGCGACGGCGTGCGCTCGAAGCTGCGCGACATGGCGGGGATCAGGACCGTCACCTGGGGCTACGGGCAATCCGGCATCGTCACAACGGTCGCCCACGAGCGGCCTCACGACGGGGTCGCAGAGGAACATTTCCTGCCGTCCGGCCCCTTCGCCATCCTTCCCCTCACCGGCAATCGCTCTTCACTGGTCTGGACCGAGCGTACGGCCGAAGCCGAGCGGCTCGTCACCTCCGACGACCTCGTCTTCGAGGCCGAACTCCAGCGCCGCTTTGGCCATAAGCTCGGCGAGATCAGCATTGCGGGCTCCCGAAAGGCCTTCCCGCTCGGCCTGACGCTCTCGCGCGCCTTCGTGGCGCCCCGTTTCGCTCTGGCGGGCGACGCCGCTCACGGCATTCACCCCATATCGGGACAGGGGCTGAACCTCGGCTTCAAGGATGTTGCGGCTCTGGCCGAAACCGTCGTGGAGGCGGACCGCCTCGGCCTCGACATCGGCGCGCTCAACGTGCTGGAGCGCTACCAGTCCTGGCGCCGCTTCGACACCTTCCGCATGGGAGTCACCACGGACGTCCTCAACAGGCTGTTTTCCAACGACGTCACGCCGATCCGGATCGCCCGGGACTTCGGCCTTGGGCTCGTGGAGCGAATGCCGAAGCTGAAATCCTATTTCATCGACCAGGCTGCCGGCACATCGGGACGCGACCGCCCGAAGCTGCTGTCAGGTGAAGCGATCTGACGAGCGCAGGCGGCTAGTCCTCCAGCCTGCGGGCTTCCGACACCAGCATGATCGGAACGCCGTCGCGAATGGGGTAGGCGAGCTTCGCCTTCTCGGACATGAGTTCGTTGGATTCACGGTTGAAGGTCAGGCGCCCCTTGGACAGCGGGCACACGAGAAGCTCCAGCAGCTTCGGATCGACCTTGCTCAATCTTTCGTCCATGACACCTACTGCAATACCGTGTCTGAATCGCTCGTTCCCCGCGCAAGGAAAAACTGCGTGATCGCGATCAGCGTTTCCGCGCGCGTCCTGAGATCCGGCGCCTCGAGCAGCGCCTGCTTTTCCGCCGGGCCGAATGGCGACATCATCGACAGCGAGTTGACGAGGGTACGGTTTCCGGCCCGCTCGACGCTTTCCCAATCGGCTTCCAGCTTGTTGGCGTCCAGATAGGCGCGGAACACCCGCAGAAGCTCGACCCTGTCGACGGAGCTCTCGTCGTCCTCCGCCGAGAGATCGGTGAGGAGAGGCGCGATACTGAAGGTCCGGTAAGGATGGCCCGCCCCGACCTCCTCCAGAAGACGGAACCGGCAGACGCCGCTCAACGAGGTGATGTAGCGGCCGTCACCCGTCTCGGCGAAGGATGTGATCCGGCCGATGCATCCGACACCGCTGAGCGCCGGCCGGGACGGATCGCCCGCCGCCTGCTCCGACAGCGCGGGCTGAACGATGGCTATCAGCCGGTCGCCTGCGAGCGCGGCATCGAACATGGCCAGATAGCGGGGTTCGAAGATGTTGAGCGGCAGTTGTCCCCCCGGCAGCAGAAGCGCGCCCGTCAGGGGAAAGACGCGCGCGACCTTCGGCAGATCCTCCCGCTTCACATATCTGGCATTTCCCACAATCATCAGGCCCACCTCCAGGACCGCCGGCGGCGCAGGCGCCGCCAACTGCGATAATGTGGGGCGCCGCACCGGGATCGCAAGGCTGATTTTGGGCCTTTGTCTCAGGCAAACAGGATTGAGGACATCCGCCGGCGTGCGGCAGCAGTCGCCGGATCCTTCGGACCCCAGGCCTCGAAGAATTCGAGAAGCTGGCGACGGGCCCCGTCATCTTCGAATCCGCGATCCTTGCGCATGATCGTCAGGAGGTGCTCCGCAGCCTCTTCATGCCTGCCTTCGGCACTGCGGATCTTGGCGAGTTTCATTCGGGCCGCATGATTGTCGGGATCGGCCGAGAGTTCGCGCTCCAGCGTCGCCGGGTCGCCGAGCTTGCGGGCTTCCTCGAACTGCTCCAGCTTCTTGACAACGGCCTGGATGGCAGGATCTTCCGCGATCTCTTGCGGTATCGACTGCAGCATCTGGGACGCCCGCGCCAGTTCACCGAGCTCGATCATGCATCGCATCATTCCTGCCGCGGCCTTGGCATTGTCCGGATCTGCCTGCAGCACGGCACCGAAAAGCTGCGCGGCACCCTGCACGTCTGCGGCGGCAAGCATGCCCTCGGCATCGGTGAGGGCAGCCTCGATCTCCGCCGCCTGGTCGGCACCGGCGGGGCCGCCGACCTTGTCGATGAACTGACGAAGCTGCGTTTCCGGCACCGCTCCCATGAAGCCGTCCACCGGCCGGCCGTCGACGAAGGCCACGACGGCGGGAATGGACTGAATGCCCATCTGCCCCGGAATGGCCGGGTGGTCGTCGATGTTGAGCTTGACGAGCTTGACCCTGCCCTGCGCCTCGTTGACCACCCGCTCCAGAACCGGCGTCAACTGTTTGCACGGGCCGCACCAGGGCGCCCAGAAATCGACAAGCACCGGCTGCCGGCGCGATTCCTCGATCACATCCGCCGTGAATGCCGCCGTGCTCGTATCCTTGATATACCCACCTGCGCCGGGTGCCGGCGCCTGGGCGCCGCCAAATTGTGCGGAGCCTGTCATCTGGCCGGCATAGGCGCCGCCGCCGTAGGGATTGTCTGAGCCGCTCATGAAATCTCTCCCGGGTCTTTTTCCGCGCGTTTCCTGCCGTGGAACATCGTATGTCAGTCGGTCACTTTCAAGACAAGCGGCGGGTGTCCGGTCGCCTCCAGGAAACGCAGAAGATCGTCCCGCCCGATCGATGTCGTCGCGTCGTTGACGAGCGGGTGCCCGTTGATGACGTCGTGGCGCATCAGATCCTCGTCCAGAACGAAGGTGACGCTGCCGCCCGTGTCGTTGATTGCACCGAAGACCGTCACCGATCCCGGCACGACGCCGAGATACTCCATCAGTTTTTCCGGACGCCCGAAGGAGACACGGCTCGCCGCACCGATGACCTTGTGAACCGTCTTCAGATCCACCACCGCATTTTCCTCGACGGTCAGAACAAAATAGCGGTCCTTCTTGTCCTTGACGAAGAGGTTCTTGGTGTGGCCGCCGGGGATTTCATCCCTCAGGCTCACCGATTCCGCCACGGTGAAGACAGGCGCGTGCTCCCGGGTCGCATGCGAAATGCCAAGCTTGTCCAGAAAGGCGAAGAAATCACTCGGGGTTCTGGGAGAAGAAATGTCGTTCATGGTTCCGATCGGCAATGACGTGCGGTCGCAGATAAGAGATATCGCTTAGCCTGCCCTGCCGGCGGCGGCAAGGAGCGCCTTCCCGTTACGGTGCCCCGGCGCGCCACCGGGCGAAAATCCCTCGAAAAATTCCTTTCCGGCTTTCATTTCCCTGTTGCATTCGCAAATCAGTTAGGCCATATAGCGCCCGTCGCCGGCAGCAACCGGCGCCCCACGATCCACCGATTACCCCCGGATCGAGGCATGAGCGGGTGTAGCTCAGGGGTAGAGCACAACCTTGCCAAGGTTGGGGTCGAGCGTTCGAATCGCTTCACCCGCTCCAGTTTTCTTTCTCTCAGCGCAACGACCATTTCGCAGCCTCAACCGTCTGCACTCCGAAGAAATCCTCAGCTCTTTGCAAAGCAGTAGTCGGTTTCCTGGCGCAGCGTCTCGCCCGGGCGAAGAACCGCCTCGGGAAAATTCGGATGATTTACGGCGTCCGGCCAGATCTGCGTTTCAAGGCAGAATCCGGCGAAGGGACCGTAGCGGCGGCCGTCATGACCCGGAACCGGTACGTCCAGCTTGA
>DASUPM010000299.1:0-10845 GCA_036281095.1 Pseudorhizobium sp. | reverse complement strand
GCTGGCGCTCCTGCTCCTCGTCTTCATGCGTGCCGAAGGCACCGTGCCGGACTGGCGTGCACCGGCGCCGTGGCTCTATTTCGCCGGCGGCTGCCTCGGGAGCGTCTATGTCACGGCCGCCATCCTGCTGACGCCGCGCATCGGGGCGGCTGCCGTCATGGCGCTTTCCGTCGCCGGGCAACTGACCGCAGGCCTCATCATTGACCGCATTGGTTTCCTGGGTGTAGCGGTGCGTGAACTGACGGCTGGCCGCGTGGTGGGTGCGCTGCTGCTCTGCGCCGGCGTCGTCATGATCCGGATGTTCTGAACTCAATGCGTGTTGACCTCTTCGACTTCGATCTCCCCGATGAAAACATTGCGCTGCGGCCGGCAAGCCCGCGTGACACCGCTCGGATGCTTGTCGTTCGACCGGGTGAGGAGCCGGCGCTTTGCGATAGGCACGTCAGGGACCTGACCTCCATGCTTCGGCCAGGTGATGCGCTGGTGTTCAACGATACGCGCGTCATCCCGGCCCAACTCGAGGGCCAGCGGGTGAGGGAAGGGGGAAGCGAATTGCCGGTCTCTGCCACGCTGCACATGCGCGTCGGCCCGGAGCGTTGGAAAGCATTCGCCAGACCCGGCAAGCGCATCAAGGAGGGCGATCGGCTGATCTTCGGCCACAGCGGCAATGCCTGCCTGCTCGGGACGCTGAATGCCACGGTGGAATCCAAGGGCGAGGGCGGAGAGATCACCCTCCTGTTCGACCTGTCGGGGCCGTCGCTGGACGAGGCGATCATGACGGTCGGGCACATTCCGCTGCCGCCCTATATCGCCGACAAGCGTCCCGAAGACGAAAGAGATGAGATCGACTACCAGACGATCTACGCTCGGGAGAAAGGGGCGGTAGCCGCTCCGACGGCGGGGCTGCATTTCACGCCGGAGCTGTTTGCGGCACTCGATGCCGCAGGAATAGAACGGCATTTCGTGACGCTGCATGTCGGCGCAGGTACCTTTCTGCCGGTCAAGGCGGAAGATACCGATGAGCACAGGATGCACTCCGAGACAGGATATGTGAGCGCGGAGACGGCGGAACGCCTCAATGCGGTCCGGGCGAGGGGTGGCCGGATCGTGTCCGTCGGGACGACTTCGTTGCGGCTGCTGGAAAGCGCCGCCGGAAACGACGGCACGATCCAGCCCTGGAGCGGAGCGACGGACATCTTCATTACGCCGGGCTACTACTTCAAAGCGGTGGACGTCCTGATGACGAATTTCCACCTGCCGCGATCGACGCTCTTCATGCTGATCTCGGCCTTCAGCGGCGTCGAGGCGATGCGGAATGCGTACGAGCATGCCATCCGCAGCGGCTACCGCTTCTATTCCTATGGCGACTCCAGCCTTCTTTTCCGGAAACAAGAATGACAGCAACATTCCAGTTCCAGCTCAAGGCGACCGATGGCGGTGCGCGGTTGGGCGAGGTCACCATGCCGCGCGGCACGATCCGCACGCCGGCCTTCATGCCGGTCGGCACGGTCGGCACCGTCAAGGCGATGTATCTCGACCAGGTGCGGGAAACCGGAGCCGACATCATTCTCGGCAACACCTATCACCTGATGCTCCGTCCGGGGGCGGAGCGCGTCGCGCGTCTGGGGGGGCTGCACAAGCTCATCCGTTGGGAACATCCCATCCTGACCGACAGCGGCGGTTTCCAGGTGATGTCGCTCTCCGGCCTGCGCAAGCTCGACGAAAAGGGGGTGACCTTCAAGAGCCATGTGGACGGTAGCCTGCATCACATGTCGCCTGAGCGCTCGATCGAGATCCAGGGGCTGCTCGGCAGCGATATCCAGATGCAGCTCGACGAATGCGTGGCGCTTCCTGCAGAGCCGGCCGAGATCGAGAGGGCGATGGAACTCTCGCTCCGCTGGGCGGAACGGTGCAAGGTCGCGTTCGGGAACCAGCCGGGCAAGGCGATGTTCGGCATCGTGCAGGGCGGTGACCAGCCGCATCTTCGCGTACGTTCTGCAGAAGGACTGAGAGAGCTCGACCTGAAGGGATATGCCGTAGGCGGGCTGGCTGTCGGAGAGCCGCAGGCGGTCATGCTGCAGATGCTGGAAACGACGTTACCCGTGCTGCCGACGGAGAAGCCGAGATACCTGATGGGCGTCGGCACGCCGGACGACATCCTGAAATCCGTCGCCCGGGGCATCGACATGTTCGACTGCGTGATGCCGACCCGCTCCGGACGGCACGGCCTGGCCTTCACCCGGCGCGGTCGCATCAATATCAGAAACGCACGGCACGCCGAGGACATGCGTCCCCTGGATGAGGAATCGAGCTGCCCGGCCGCCCGCGACTACTCCCGCGCCTATCTGCACCATCTAGTCCGCTCCGACGAGGCGCTGGGAGGCATGCTGCTCTCCTGGAACAACCTTTCCTATTACCAGGACCTGATGAAGGGCATACGTTCGGCAATTGCCGAGGGCCGATTTGCCGATTTTTATGCGGAAACGCAGGAGATGTGGGCAAGAGGCGATATAGATCCCGTCTAGAAGGCAACGCTTCCAAACCACCACGGCAAGCGGAGGGACGATGCAAGAACACGATCAGCTTGGGGACGATCCAACTGTCGTGGATGCTGTCCGTCCCACGGCCCGGATGCTTGCCTGGGCGAAAAACTCGGCGGCCTACCGCCTGTCACGCCGCATGATGACGGAACAGGAACTGAAATCCGCGATCATCCGGAAGGCGAAGCAGAAATTCGAGGGCATATCCGAAGCGGAGTTACTGGCCGTCGTGGAGTATGCCATCGATTTCGGCCACCGGACCGGCGCGCTCGATGACAAAAGCTACGCAGAGGCAAAAGTACGCTCATCGACCCGCGACGGAAAGTCCCGGCGCCTGATTGCCCGAAAGCTGCAGGAGAAAGGCGTGAGCAAGGAAACGGCGGCCATCGCCCTGGAAGACGCCGACGACTGGCTGGCCGCAATCTCGTTCGCCCGCAAGCGCGGTTTCGGTCCGTTTCGGCGCATGCAGCCGGACGAGAAGCGGATGGCGAAGGAACTGTCGGCATTCGCCCGCAGCGGATTCAGCTTCGAACTGGCGAGGAGGGTGCTCGACATGAGCGTGGAGGATACCGATGCCGTGCTTGCCGAGAAGCTGGCCGGCTGACGGTTCAGGTCGAGAGCTTGTCAGTTGAATGAATGAGCCGGGGGAAAATCAGCCCGACAATGGTGGACACGAATGTCGCATAAGATAGATTATGGAACTTATGCTTCTGGCGTGGGCCACTTAAGATGAAGTCTCCCGGTCTGTCAGCCTTCAACGACCGTCTCGAAGGTCAGTCCGTCGTAGGCCGGTTGTACGTGATCGGGTGTGGCGGTCATGACCGCGTCGTAGTCCAGCGGTGTGTGCATGTGGGTCAGAATTGCCTGGCGCGGCGCAAATTTTTCGATCCACTCGAGCGCCTGGTCCAGCGAAAGATGGCTCGGATGGTATTGGTGCTGGAGCGCATCGATGACCAGCGTGTCCAGCCCCGTGAGGCGTTCGTGGCTTTCCGGCGGAAAATCGCTGACGTCGCTGCAGTATGCGACGTTCCCGAAGCGGAAGCCGAGTGAATTGATGTCACCATGGACCTGTCGATGCGCCAGGACCTCTACGGTGCCGCCCGCACCTGTGATGACGATAGGCTCCGCGAGTGAGCCGATGATGCGCGGCTCGACGATCGGCGGATAGTTTCCTCCGGGCGGCGTTTCCAGGCAGTATCCGAAGCCCATGCGGATGCGGTCCATGGTAAAGGCGTCCGCATAAATGGGGATCCTCTGCCGGCTAAGGATATAATAGCCGCGCAGGTCATCTATGCCATGGAGATGATCGGCATGGGCATGGGTATAGAGTACGGCATCCACGTCCTGGACCTTGGCGGCGATCATCTGTTCGCGGAAATCCGGTCCCGTATCGACCACGATCGTCGTTCGCCCGCCGTCGGGGCCTATCTGCTCCACGAGGAATGCCGACCGCGTGCGACGATTGCGCGGATTGGCGGGATCGCATGCACCCCAGTCCCCGTTGATGCGCGGCACACCCGGAGAGGAGGCACAGCCGAGGATGGTGAAGCGGCGACGGTATGTCATCCGTCAGACCCGTGGCATCCTGGAGAACACCCTGAAGGCATTTTCGGTAGTGATGCGGGCAACCTCCTCGAAGCTGAGGCCAATCGTGTCGGCCAGCACTTCCGCCGTGTTGACCACATAGGATGGTTCATTGCGCTTGCCGCGCCATTTCTTCGGCGCCAGATAAGGCGCGTCGGTTTCCACCAGCAGCCTGTCGTGCGGGATCGTCCTGGCGATTTCGCGCAGGTCTTCCGACTTGGGAAAGGTCAGGATGCCGGAGAAGGAAACGTAGCCGCCGAGCGCCACTCCGGTTCGGGCAAGTTCGGCGCCGGAGGAAAAGCAGTGGAGGATGAAGGGAAAGGCCCCCTTCCCGCTCTCTTCCTTCAAAATGGCGGCCATGTCCTCGTCGGCGCTGCGGCTGTGGATCACCAGAGGCAGCTGCGTGCGGCGCGCCGCTTCGATGTGCCGGCGAAAGCCGGTCTGCTGATCCTCCGGCTTCTGGGTATCGTAGAAATAATCCAGTCCGGCCTCGCCGATAGCGACGATCTTTTCGTGCTTTTCCGCGAGCCGCACGAGGTCGTCGGCCGTCACGTCCAACTCGTCACCGGCATTGTTCGGATGGGTGCCGACCGAGCAGAAGACGGATGGATAGCGCTCCGTCAGCGCCAGCAGGTTCTCCAGCTTCCGGACGCGGGTCGAGATCGTCACCATCTGTCCGACACCGGAAGCATGGGCGCGGGCGACGAGATCGTCACGTTCTTCCGCAAAGTCCGGAAAATCGAGGTGGCAGTGGGTATCGATCAGCATCTGCTATTCCGCCTCAGGCACTCGCCTCAGGAGCGACATAGCGCGGGAAGACAGGCGTCGGCGCGTCCAGCGGGGTTCCAGGAACCAGACGGCCGGCCTCGCCGAGCGCGGCGAAGTCGCGTTTGTCCGCCGGCGCCGCCACCAGGTCGAGCAACTTTGCGGCGGATTCCGGCATATGCGGCTGCAGCAGGATCGCAATCTGACGCACCACTTCCGCCGTTACATAGAGAACGGTTCCCATGCGCTCAGGATCCGTCTTCTTCAGCGCCCAAGGTTCCTGGCCGGCGAAATAGCGATCGGTTTCCGACACGACGGCGATGATCGCCGCCACCGCGCGATGGATCATTTGCTTGCCCATCTCCTCCCGGCAGGTCGCCAGCAACGAATCCGCGGAGGCCAGCATGTTTCTGTCCTCGTCGGTCATCTCACCCGGTTGCGGTATCTTGCCGTCGCAGTTCTTGACGATCATCGACAGGGACCGGCTGGCGAGATTGCCGATACCGTTGGCAAGATCGGAGTTGATACGGGTACCGATCCCCTCCTCGCTGTAGCTGCCGTCCTGACCGAAGGAGACTTCGCGAAGGAAGAAATAGCGCACCTGGTCGAGGCCGAAATGGTTCACCAGATTGACCGGATCGACCACGTTGCCAACCGACTTCGACATCTTCTCGCCCTTGTTGAGCAGGAATCCGTGCGCGTAGACGCGCTTCGGAAGCGGCAAGCCGGCCGACATCAGGAACGCCGGCCAATAGACCGCATGGAAGCGGATGATGTCCTTGCCGATGATATGCACGTCGGCAGGCCAATATTTGGCGCGCGGACCGTTCTTGTCCTCGATGTAACCGGTGGCGGTGATGTAGTTGGTGAGCGCATCGACCCAGACATACATCACATGCGCCGGATCGTTCGGCACCTTGATCCCCCAGTCGAAGGTGGTGCGCGAGATCGACAGATCCTTGAGGCCGGATTTTACGAAGGAGATCACCTCGTTGCGCCGTTCGGCGGGACCGATGAAATCCGGGTTCTCTTCGTAGTGCTTCAGGAGCCTGTCCTGATAGCTCGAGAGCCTGAAGAAATAGCTTTCCTCCTGCACCCACTCGACCGGCGTTCCCTGCGGGCCATATCGCACGCCGTCCTCACGGAGCTCGGTTTCGCCCTCCTGGTAATAGGCCTCGTCGCGCACCGAATACCAGCCGGCATAGCTGTCCTTGTAGATGTCGCCGTTGTCCGCCATGCGGTTCCAGATTTCGCGGCAAGCTTCATGATGCCGATCTTCGGTCGTGCGGATGAAGTCATCATTCGACGCATTCAAAAGCCGCGCCATCGCGCGGAATTCGCTGGAATTTCTCTCAGCGAGTTCCGCGGGCTCGATTCCTTCGGCCCGCGCTGTCTGCTGCATCTTCTGCCCGTGTTCGTCGGTCCCGGTGAGGAAGAAGACGTCCTTTCCGTCCAGCCGCTGGAATCGCGCCATGGCATCGGTTGCGATCAGTTCGTAGGCATGCCCGATATGCGGCTTGCCGTTGGGATAGGAGATCGCGGTGGTGATGTAGAAAGGCGTCTTGTCCGACATCATTGGTACTCGAGCACTGGAGGTTTCAGCAGGCTCTTAGCGCATGTTTCGCAACAGCGAAACCCATAGCTTCCTCCCTGCCCCGCCGCCTACTCGTGTATGGCCTGGAGGATGGCCAGGAGCGTCTGCTTGCGGTCCAGGTTATAGGCTTGGGAGATGTTGATTCTCGAGCTGATCTCGCTGGCCATGCGGGCGTGGCGCTCGGCGCCCTCGATATCTCCTGCAAATGCCGCCGATCTGGCGCGTTCTACAAGGTGATCGTCGAGATGCTGCAGAAAGAAGCCGAAGACGACGTCGCTGTCCTTGCCCGACAATACGTCCGCCAAGCGGTGCATTGCCTTGCGAGCCCCCGGCCCCTGTGCCGCCAGAAGATCATGAAAAGCGGCCACGATGTCCGCACCGCCATAGTTCAGTAGCTTGAGCGCCTGGGCAACACTTCCTTTCGACATGGCGAACACGGTCTCTTCGGTTCGTCCGCCATCGAGTTTTACACCCAGGCCATTCAGGGCCTTTGCCAGATCGCTGTCATTCAATGGTGACAGCCGAAGCGGCAGACAGCGGGAGCGAATGGTGGGCAGAAGTTTTCCGGGAGCGTGAGAAAGAACCAGGAAGAGAGAACGCCGCGGCGGCTCCTCGAGGATCTTCAGGATGGCGTTGGCCGCATTGCGGTTCAGATCGTCCGCCGGATCGATGATGACGATCCGCCAATTCCCGGTACCCGAGGTCTGGGCAAAGAAATGGCCCGCCCGACGCACCTCGTCCACGGTGATCGCCGTTTTCTGCTTGCCGCTCTTCTCGTCCACCGGCCGGGCGAGATGCAGCAGATTGTGCGATGCGCCGGACGCAAGCTGACGCGTGACGGCGGCCTCAGGGTCAGGCGAAATCAGGTAGTCAGGGGCGGAAACCGGGTCCGGATGGGAGAGAACGTGGTTGGCGAAACGGAAGGCCAGCGTCGCCTTGCCGATACCTTCCGGCCCCTCGATCAGTATCGCATGATGGTTCTTGCCGGAGCGGTAGCTTCGCGCAAGAAAATCCTCCGCGTGTTCATGCCCGAAGAGATGCGGATGGCGCGCCGGTGAAACGGCCCCCTCCAATATATCGACGCCGTCTTCGCTCATCCCACGCTTTCCGCGCCGGCCTTGTCTGTCGCCACGAGTTGTGCCGCCAGCGGATCCACGATCGAGAAAATCTCCGAGGCGATATCCTCCTCGGCTCGGTCTGCGTCCACGACACGACACCGCACGGCATCTGCCGCCGCTATCTCCAGAAAGGCCTCACGTCGCTTCTCATGCGTCTGCAACTCCTCGCGCTCGAAACGGTCCGGCGTGCTCCCGGCGCTGCGGCGTCTGGCGCGGGCCAGGCCCTTGTCCGCGGGGAGATCAAGAATGATCGTACAATCCGGCACGAGGCCGTTGATCGCGATCCGCTGCAGAGCCTCGAGGAACTCCGATTCCAGATTGCCGGTCACTCCCTGATAGACTCGAGAGGAATCCATGAAGCGATCGCAGAGAACGATGGCTCCACCGTCGAGCGCGGGTCGTATGACCTCCTCGACGTGGTCGTTGCGCGCGGCTGCGAAGAGGATGGCTTCCATCCTGACCCCGAATTCCTCGGCCGCGCCGGACAGGAGCACGTGCCGGACTGCCTCGGCGCCGGGCGATCCTCCGGGTTCCCGGGTAACCAGGACATCGTGCCCGCGTCGCCGTAACGTCTCTGCAAGACGGCTGATCTGGGTGGACTTGCCAGCGCCCTCGCCGCCCTCGAACGTCACAAACAGACCTGATCGCTTTGCCAAACCGATATGCTCTTCACTGCTGCGACAATTAAAAGTGGTCGTCGCAACGCCACCGAATTCGCGCATTGTTTAGCGCATGTCGTCGTCCGGTGAAACCGGGATGACTGTCAAAGCCAGAAGAACATGAGTTCCAGCAGGGCATCGGTGGCCTGAGACGCCAGACTGCCGGTTGCAACAGCCTCAGCAGTCGAAAGTTCGACCTCGCGCACGAGACGATCGCCGGAGAAGATGCGCAGAGAACCGACGGGCTGACCTTCGGCGACCGGCGCGCGCAACGGCCAGCGGTAAACGATCCTGCCGGTCAACCGCTCCGGGTTTTCCGTCGGCAGGTAGATATCGATGGGTTCCTTCGCAACGAGATCGACATAACGTGTTTCACCGCCATAGACACTGGCCTGGCCCACGACTTCGTCCGCCTTGAACAGCACTTTCGTCTCGAACGAGGAGAGGGCCCATTCCAGAAGCCGGCGGGATTCCTCGAGGCGCTCCTTGTCGCTCGCCAGGCCACCGAGCGCCATGAACAGCCGCGTTCCGCCCCGTTCCACCGATGCGACGGTGGCAAAGCCCGCACCCTCGGCATATCCCGCCCCCAGCCCGTCCACGCCGATACCGAGGGAAAGCAGCGGGTTCTTGTTGCGCTGGAATATCTTGTTCCATTCGAAATCGGGCTGCGCGTATAGCCGATAATACTGCGGATATTGGCGGTGAATGTGACGGGCGAGTTCTACCAGATCGCGGGCGGTGGTGAAGCTTTCCGCTTCCGGCAGACCTGTGGAGTTGCCGAAGGTGGAACGGCCGAGACCGAGATCCTTAGCCCTTGCCGTCATGCGGGCCGCGAATTCCGCTTCCGACCCGCTCAGACCCTCGGCAAGGATGATGCAGCCGTCATTGGCGTTCTGGATCACGACGCCCCGGATAAGATCGATGACTGGAACCTGCGACTTGAGGGCGGCGAACATGGTCGTGGTGCCGGAAGGCGCGCCTCCGTTGCGCCAGGCGTATTCCGTCACGGGGAATTGAGTCCGCTCCGAGACTTCTCCCCGCTCCAGCGCGCTGAACACGACCTCCATGGTCATGAGCTTGGCAAGAGAGGCCGGCGGGAAGGCCTGGTTTTCGTTTACCGCCAAAAGTACGGTCCCGGTCTTCGCCTCCACCAGATACGCCTGCCGGGCCTTGGTGGTCACCGCAGGCTCGCCTTCCTGGGCATGTGCCTGATGCAGTGCAAGCGGCACCTGGAGAAGTGCGACAAGAAGGAGAACCGGTAGCTTCATCATTGCCCCATCATGCTGGAAGAAAAGGCGTAGCAACAGCACTCGAAGGGAACAATCACCTTTCGGTCACGATCTTGTATTTTCGAAGCAGAGCCGCCGAGGGCGACAGTCAGTCGGCGCCAGGCGCCAATACCGCGTCGAATACCGGAGCGGTCGCTGCGCCCTCTGCGACATATGCGGAGGACAGGCTCCCGCCGCGGGCCGCGAGAGCGTAGCCGGGACGCTCGTAGGGCATCGGGCCGATATCGGGCAGAGCAGCAAATTCGGCTTGCGAGGCGAAGCTTGCGAGCGCCTGCGCGGTGGAGCCGGACGAGGACGGCATATCGGGCGTGGGTCCGCTCCAGGCCATCGGCACGGGCACCTGCGTTCCGTAGCTCTGCAACTGCTCGCCGAGCGGTGCCGCGGAGGCAACCATCACGCCTGTCGCGATCTGGCCCTCGGGCTGCACGGAGGGAAGACGGTCACCCTTGCGGACATACGAAGCCATCAGGAACGGCATGTCGTGGCCGTCCATACGGGCGCGCCCGACGTACTCGACGTTGACCTTCGCCGTTCCCGTCCGCTTCATGTCCAGAATTTCCGCGGTCTTGGAGGAGACGTCAATAATGCGCCCCGCATGGTAGGGGCCGCGATCGTTGACGCGGACGACGACGGACGAGCCGTTCTCCATGTTGGTCACCCGGGCATAGCTCGGGAGGGGAAAAGTCGGGTGGGCTGCGGACAGATGCTCTTTGTCGTAGACCTCGCCATTCGCCGTCAGGCGGCCATGAAAGGCAGAGCCGTACCAGGATGCGAGGCCCGTCTTGTTGTAGTCCGGGTCTTCCTTGGGGACGTAGGTCTTTCCCTTGACCTGATAGGGTTTGCCGACCATGAACCGGCCGCCGCCCTTCGGAACCTGGCGCCCCTCCGCAACCACGCGGGGGCTGGCCTTCACTCCATATTCCTTCTCGGAAAAATATTCCTTGCTGCGGGTCTTCTTCTTCGGCGCCTCGGTCGTCGCACAGGAGGCGACGCTCAAGCACACCATGATGATCCCAAGCCATTTCGCCGAACGCGAAGGCGCCCCACCGCAGAAACTCAACTTCAAACCCCTCGCACAACCGGCCACCGCCTGCCCGGTCTTTCAGTCCCTGCTCCGTGTCGGCGCAGCAGATCGCGGCCGATGAAGCAACGATCCCACCCTTTGGTTCGAAAGTGGCGAAAATGCGAATTAATTTTGGGGATAACGTCCTATTTGGCTTGACGTGGTTAACCAAAGGCTAACGGCACGCGCGATTGGCTCGCCTGAAAGAGCTCTTTCAGGCGAGCCAATCGCGC
>DASUPM010000298.1:0-2020 GCA_036281095.1 Pseudorhizobium sp. | reverse complement strand
GATGTTCTTCTACATGGGCTTCGAGCATTCCATCGTGAACATGTTCCTCTTCCCCTCCGGCATCATGCTCGGCGGCCAGTTCACCTGGATGGACTACTTGCTGTGGAACGAGATACCGACGGTGCTGGGCAATCTTGTCGGCGGGGTGACCTTCGTCGGCGCGGTGATCTATGCAACCCACTATAGAACATCCCCGAGCCGTCGGTCCGCCGACAAGCCCGCCGCGCGCCTTGTTGCCGCAGAGTAGCAGCCTGAGCGTCGGCATCAGGCCCCGCCGAAGCGGGGCCTGATCTTGCGCGGATCCCCTCATGCCTAAGCCTGTTGACCCCGCAGCGCTGCGAGTAACGATCGGCCAGTACTCGTCCGCCGGACGAAAGGCCGCCAATCAGGATTTTCATGGCGCCATCGTTCCCGATGGCGCAGCATTGACAATGAAGGGCGTCGCGCTGGCTGTCGCCGACGGAATATCTTCAAGCCCGGTCGGCCATGTCGCTGCGGAAACAGCCGTCAAAAGCTTCCTTACCGACTATTACTGCACCTCCGACGCCTGGACGGTGAAAACTGCGGCCAGCCGGGTTATCGATGCCACGAATTCATGGCTCCACGCCCAGAGCCGCCATGTCGAAGATCGCGATCTCGCGCATGTGACGACGCTTTCCGCATTGGTTCTGAAAGGTGGCAGGGCGTACATCTTTCACGTTGGAGACAGCCGCATTTCGCGTTGCGCGGGACAGGACCTCGAATCACTGACCGACGAACATCGCCTGAGGCCCTCGCGCAGCGAGAGCTATCTGGGGCGGGGCCTGGGTTTGCTGCCGTCGATCGAGATCGACTATCGCCAACTGAGCATCCAGACCGGCGACGTCTTCATCCTGACGACCGACGGCATTCATGATCATCTGACGCCAAGGCAGATCGCCTCCCGCATAGCTTCGGCGGATGATCTGGACGAGGCGGCAAAACGGATTGCCGCAGACGCCCTGGACGCGGGCAGCGACGACAACCTGACGATCCAGATCGTGCGCGTGGACCATATGCCGGAAGATCTCGATCCGGTGCTGGAAAGCGCGGGCTCTCTGCCCCCTGCGCCGCTGCCGAGGGTCCCGGGGGATTTCGAAGGCTACCGCATACACCGCCAGATCCATGCGAGCAGCCGCAGCCACATATTCCTCGCAACCAAGATCGACGGCGGCGACCTCGTCGCGCTGAAGTTCCCTTCCGCGGATTTGCGCGAGGACCAGAACTATCTTCGCCGCTTCGCGATGGAGGAATGGATTGCACGGCGCGTGTCGAGCATTCACGTGCTGAAGTCCGAAACCCCGGCCATCCCCCGCCGGACACTGTACCTCGTAACCGAGTTCGTCGACGGCGAGACGCTGGAGCAATCGATGAAGGACAGGCCGCAGCCGGACCTGCGGACCGTACGGGATATCGTCTCGCAAATCGCCGACGGGCTTCGCGCCCTTCACCGAAAGGAGATCATTCACCAGGATCTCCGGCCGGCAAACATCATGATCGACAGCAACGGAACGGTGAAGATCATCGATTTCGGCTCGGCGCAGGTCGCCGGCATAGCCGAGGCCGCATCATCCCATCGAGAGCCCGAGATCCTGGGCACGTTCCAGTATACGGCGCCGGAATATTTTCTCGGCGAGCATGGGACGGAGCAGTCGGACCTCTTTTCGCTCGGCATCATCGCCTACCAGATGCTCGCCGGCCGTCTTCCCTTCGGCGCCGAAGTGGCACGCACCAAAAGCCGCCGGCAGCAGGCGAAATTGCGCTACCGCAGCCTGCGGGATATCCGCCCGGATGTGCCGGACTGGGTGGATGGCGCGCTTCGCAAAGCAGTCCACCCGGAGCCGGCGCGACGCTACCAGACCCTTTCCGAATTCGTCCACGACCTATCGCATCCCAATCAGGCATTTCTCCAAGGGCGAAGCGTTTCACTCATCGAGCGCAATCCGCTCCTGTTCTGGCAGATGCTTTCCCTGGCAATGGCTTTCCTGATCGTCGTCCTGCT
>DASUPM010000297.1:0-2738 GCA_036281095.1 Pseudorhizobium sp. | reverse complement strand
ACATTCAAAACCCCGGCACAGAACCCGAGCAGGAGAAGAACGATCATCCCCCATGGTCCCGTACCGGCAAAGCGGTCGAGAAGATAGCCGAGCATGGCGCCCACCGCGATCGCCGCGATGAATTCCGAAGAGATCTTCAGCCCGAGTGCCATCCCCCGACGGCTTTCCTCGCTCTGCTCATCCCTCTTCGCCTCCGCCGCTTCTTCGGCGTCCAGTCCCGCCAGTTCGGCGGACAGACGCCGGCGGCGCTGCTCCAGACTATCGTCCCGATGATCCGTCATTTGCGTTCTCCCTACCCCATCCCGCGGCTTCGACGGTACCAGGACCGTACGATCCGTCCGAAACATGCTGACAGCGAGGGATTTCGCGCCTTCCGGCCCGTTTTCAAGTCGGGCGCAACATAGTTTTGAGCGCCTGCATAGTCAAGGCATACCACCGGATGGGTTGGCAGCAAAAAAATTCTTAAATTTCAGCGGCTTGGACTTACCGTCCACGACTCATCGCAAAGTTCGGCGGGAATCGCCCACAAGGGGATGGCGGGTTCAGCTCCAGCCTCCGCCATAGGTGCGGTAGAAGACATGCAGGCCAATGCGCCCGACCTTCTTCATCGTACGGGCCCAAGAGGGGCGGACATAGACGGCATGGTAGTGGGTGGAGGAGCCGACCTGCTCCAGCCAGATCTTGCCGGCAGTCACGGCCATGGCGATTTCGCGCGCCATCTTCCAATGGTGCTGAGAGCGTATCCGATCACGGATCCTGTCGCACGCAAACGAGAACTGGCAGCGGTTGCGCCAGTCCTTGTTCTGGTACACGACGCCGCAGATCGTGTCCGGGTAGGCTGGATTGCGGACCCGGTTGAGAATCACCTGGGCGACGGCGGCCTGGCCGCGCGCCGATTCTCCGCGCGCCTCGAAATAGATGCCGGAGGCGAGGCACTGCTGTTCGCGCGCAGAGAAGGCCTCCGGAGGAAGCGGCGTGGCCGCCCAGGCGTGGTCGTTCGGCCCGATCGGCGGAATGAAGCGCCCCCGCTCAGGCTGTTTCAGGATGGCGTCGAAAGGAGACTGGCGGGCGAAATCCGGTTCGGGCGGAGCATAGGCGGTTGCAAGCACGTCCGCCCTCTCGTTGGTCACAAGGCCGGCGATCATCGGAGAAACACCGGGAGCCGGCTTCTCCTCCTTGAGGAAATAGAACTCTGCCAGTTCGATCTGCTTGGTGCGCCTGGAGGGCTTGGCGAAGGCTGCCAGTTCCTCCTCTGCCTCCGGCGACAGCGGCAATGTCAGCGCGCTGGTGCGCTGGAGAACCGAGCCCGCGCTGAAGGCTTTGGGCGGCTGCATCGGCTCGACCGCCACGATGCGGCCTTTCTTCGCGTTGCGGTTGACGCGGTCCTCGTCGGGCGTCGTCTCGCCCTCCGCCTTTCCCCCCGCGAAGGCCACCTTGCGGCCGTCCGGCAATGCCACGCCGGCGTCGTGCGGAAGCACGCGCTCCATGTCGGGAAACGCCAATTCGGACGAATGTATCGAGCCCGCCGGCGACTGCGTCATCACCACGCGCCACCGGTTGCCGGCATCGAGACCGGACAGGAGGTCGGAGAGATCCCCGTGAGCGGCGACCGACGGAAAGCCCAGCCAGCAGGCGATGCCGAAGATGGTTGGGGCAGCCCAGGCATCCAAGCGAATGCGAGACTTGCGACTCAAAACACCGATCGAACGCAAAACAGGTACTCCAGGGGACACGAAAGCAACCCGGAGAGAATCGATTATTAACCTTGATGCCCGGTTAACGCTGCCGGGGAATGTGCCTGCCCGGCAGGGATTTTTAGCATCTTCACATAAATGTCAGATGATCACCTGCGTACCCAGTTCCACCACACGGTTGGCCGGCAGGCGGAAATAGTCGGTGGGATCGATCGCGGTGCCGG
This sequence comes from Pseudorhizobium sp., assembly GCA_036281095.1. Classification (GTDB taxonomy): domain Bacteria; phylum Pseudomonadota; class Alphaproteobacteria; order Rhizobiales; family Rhizobiaceae; genus Neorhizobium. The sequence continues at coordinate 820 of DASUPM010000297.1, read as the reverse complement.
CGAGCGCGATGTAGAGCCTGTCCTGCCACGCGGGCATTCCCGATTCGGCACCCGGAACAAGCTTGCGCCGCCCGAGATAGAAGGAGGTGGACATGATGTCGAACTTGAAGCCGCCCTTGCGCAACTGGGCAAGAGCCTGGGACACGTTGTGCGACTGCATGAAGCCGAAGCGCAGTTCGACGAGGACGAAGCGCTCCGAAAGCCTGTTGACGCTGAACCGATCCTCGGCGGAGACCCGAGGCTGGCTGGTCGTCTGCACAGTCAGGATGACGTTCTTCTCATGCAGCACGTGATTGTGCTTGATGTTGTGCAGCAGCGCTGCCGGCGCCGTCTCCGGATCGCTCGTCAGGAAGATGGCGGTACCCGGCACCGACACCGGGGCGTTCGCACTCTTTCGCTCAATCATCGGGGCAAAGGCGGCAAGCGGTACATCGACCCTGCGGGTCTTCTCAAACAGGATCGCGCTACCCTTTTTCCACGTCCACATGATGACCGTAAACGCGATCGCGAGCAGCACCGGCACATAACCGCCGTCGTGGAGCTTCAGGAGGTTCGCGAAGAGGAAGACCAGTTCGAGGGCGAGCAGGGGGGCAAGAAAGGCAACTGCAAGCGGCAGCGACCATTTCCACTGCCTGCGGACAAGTTCGAAGGCCATCAGGGTAGTCACCACCATGGCGCCGGTTACCGAGATGCCGTAGGCGGTGGCAAGAGCCTCCGAGCTGCCAAAACTCAGCACCAGCGCGATCACGCCGAATAGCAGAAGCGTGTTTACTGATGGCAGATAGATCTGGCCCGACTGTGTTTCCGACGTGAAGAGGAT
>DASUPM010000296.1:0-4844 GCA_036281095.1 Pseudorhizobium sp. | reverse complement strand
GCATCCTGCATGCTGCCGCGGGCGCCCATGGCGAGCAGGCCGGAAAGCAGGTCAAAGGTCGTCACCATCTTTACATCGGCGTCATTGAGCGCTCGGTTTTCGCAGATCGCCTTCTCGTCGGCAGCAAGGTCGGGTTTCTCGCAGTCGAAGCTCGCCGCCTGTGCGGGCACGGTGAAGGACAGGGCGAGAAAAACGGTGACGGCTGTACGGATGATCATGGACTACTCCTGCTTCATTGCGACGGGATGCGTCGGACAAGCCACAGCCCCAGCAAGATAATGCAGACGGCCCAGATGACCAGGATTGCAGCCAGGCCTGCCCGGCTCGATCGGCGCGCCCACCCATCGGCCTCGGCTCTGAACTCCTCCATCAGCTCTTTCGGGACGAGCCGGATTGCCAGCAGTATGCCGAGCGGAACGATGACGAGATCGTCGAGATAACCGAGGATCGGAACGAAGTCCGGTATGAGGTCGATCGGCGACAGCGCATAGGCGGCCACCATTCCTGCCACGAGCTTGGCATGCCAGGGCACCCGGCGGTCCCGGGCCGCAAGCCACAGAGCCATCACGTCCCGCTTCAGGCGTTTGGCCCACGCCTTTGCTTTCTTGAAGAGATCGATGCGCACCACACCGCTCCTGCGGCTGCTTGAGATGGGGGGCGGACGAGACATCCTCGTTCAGCCACCTTTCCTTTCTAGCCTGTCGCGCTACAAAACGAGACGAATTTCGCAACGAGGAATCACAATGCCGAGCATCCGCCTCCGTCTGACAACCGGGCTGGTGGCCCTATCCCTGCTCCTGCCGGCTCCCGTTCTGGCCCAGACTGAAAAAGCGCTTCCGCGAAGCCAGGCGGAGATACAGCTTTCTTTCGCTCCGCTGGTAAAGCAGACGTCGGGGGCGGTGGTGAACGTCTATGCCGAGCGTGTCGTGCAGCGGCTGAGCCCGTTCGCCGGAGATCCCTTCTTCGAGCAGTTCTTCGGCCAGCGGATGCCCAACCGAACCGAGAAGCAATCTTCGCTCGGTTCCGGCGTCATCGTTTCGGCCGACGGTCTGGTGGTCACCAACAACCACGTGATCGAAGGCGGTGACGACATCAAGGTTGCGCTCGCCGATGGGCGGGAATTTGCCTCCGAGGTGCTGCTGAAGGACGAAAGTCTCGATCTGGCGGTGCTGCGCATCGATGCCAGGGAGACCTTCCCGACCCTGGCAGTCGGCGATTCCGATGGCGTCGAGGTGGGCGACCTGGTGCTCGCCGTCGGCAACCCGTTCGGCGTTGGCCAGACGGTGACGAGCGGGATCGTCTCCGGCCTTGCCCGCAATCAGGTGACCCCGGGCGATTTCGGCTTCTTCATCCAGACGGATGCGTCGATCAATCCCGGTAATTCGGGTGGCGCGTTGATGAACATGAGCGGCGAGCTGATCGGCATCAATACCGCGATCTTCTCCCGCGGCGGCGGGTCGAACGGCATCGGCTTCGCCATCCCTGCAAATCTCGTGAAAGTCTTTCTCGCCGCGGCCGAAAACGGTGAGAAGACCTTCGAACGTCCGTATATCGGGGCGAGCTTCGAGCCGGTCACGTCGGATGTCGCCGAAGCGCTGGGCCTGAAGGCCGCGCGCGGTGCCCTCGTGGTGGGCGTGGTCGAGGGCGGGCCGGCAGAGCAGGCCGGCCTGAAGCCCGGGGAGGTGATCACCGCGGTCAACGGCGTGCCGGTCGAGCATCCGGATGCGCTCGGTTACCGCCTGACCACGGCCGGCCTCGGGCAGGAGGCGGTACTGACGGTGCAGGCCAATGGCGAACACCAGGTCACCATCGCGCTCAACACCGCGCCCGAGACGCCGCCAAGGGACGAGCGGCTGATCGAGGGGCGCAACCCCTTTGCCGGCCTGAGGATCGGCAATCTTTCCCCGCGGCTGGCGACGGAGTTGCGGATGTCCACGGACAAGACGGGTGTGGTCGTCGTTGATGTCGCGCGGGGATCGCCCGGCAGCCGCGTGGGATTCCAGCCGAAGGACATCATCGTCTCGCTGAATGGCGTGGCGGTCGAATCTTCCCGCGGAATGGAGGCAATGCTGGACGAGGATCCCGGCTTCTGGCGCGTCGAGATCGAACGCGGCGGCAAGCGGATCAGGCAGTTCTTCCGATGAGCGGAGACCTTTTCGCGCCGAAGGTCCCGGAGGAGGTTGCCAACCGGCGGCCGCTTGCCGATCGCCTGCGGCCGAAGTCGATGGACGAGGTCACGGGGCAGGAGCACCTGACCGGCCAGGATGGCGTGCTGCGCCGGATGATCGATTCCGGCTCGCTCGGCTCGATGATCTTCTGGGGACCGCCGGGAACCGGGAAGACCACCGTGGCGCGGCTTCTCTCAGGCGAGGCGGGACTGGCCTTCGAGCAGATTTCGGCGATCTTTTCGGGCGTGGCGGACCTGAAGAAAGTCTTCGAGGCGGCGCGGATGCGCCGGATGGAAGGCCGCCAGACGCTTCTCTTTGTCGATGAGATCCATCGCTTCAACCGCGCCCAGCAGGACAGCTTTCTGCCCGTGATGGAGGACGGCACCGTCATCCTCGTCGGGGCGACCACGGAAAATCCGAGCTTCGAACTCAACGCCGCTCTTCTTTCGCGCGCCCGCGTGCTGACTTTCCGGTCGCATGACGAGGAGAGCCTCGACGAACTGCTGAAACGGGCCGAGCAGGCGGAGGGAAAGCCGCTGCCGGTCGACGCCGATGCCCGCGCCAGCCTCTTGCGGATGGCCGATGGCGACGGTCGCGCGGTGCTGACGCTTGCCGAAGAAGTGTGGCGGGCGGCAAGGGAAGGGGAGGTTTTCGATACGGAGGCGCTGACCCGCATCGTGCAGCGCCGCGCCCCGGTCTATGACAAGGGGCAGGACGGTCACTACAACCTGATCTCCGCGCTCCATAAATCTGTCCGCGGCTCGGATCCCGACGCAGCGCTCTACTATCTCGCCCGGATGTTCGATGCCGGGGAAGACCCGCTCTACCTCGGCCGCCGCCTGGTACGCATGGCGGTGGAGGACATAGGCCTTGCCGATCCACAGGCCCTCGTCATCTGCAATGCGGCCAAGGACGCCTACGACTATCTCGGATCGCCGGAAGGCGAACTCGCCTTGGCCGAGGCTTGCGTGTATATCGCGACCGCCCCGAAGTCGAACGGTGTCTACACGGCCTACAAGGCCGCGATGCGCGCAGCCAGGGAGCATGGCTCACTGCTGCCGCCGAAGCATATCCTCAACGCGCCGACCAAGCTGATGAAGGGCGAGGGCTACGGTGAAGGATATCGCTACGACCACGACGAACCGGACGCCTTCTCCGGCCAGAACTACTTTCCGGAAAAGATGGGCAGGCAGGTCTTCTACGAGCCGCCGGAGCGCGGCTTCGAGAGGGAAATCCGAAAGCGGCTGGACTGGTGGTCGAAGCTTCGCAGGGAACGCGGCGAGCCCTAGGATGCGCGGCGTTGCGCTGCAGCTGCAGGGGGCGTGACCTTTACGGCCGAGTCGGCAAGCCCGTGATGCCCTTCCATATCCACGATCAGATGCCAGTGGCCGTCCTCGGGGATCGTCAGGCGTATGGGGGACTTCTTCGCGACGCCGCCGACATACTTGAAATCGAGCAGTTCCTTGAACCGCTGGAAATTCGCTGACGTCATCAGCCGCACGTTGTTTACGGCATTCAGCGTCACTTCGATTGCGGTTCCGGCGCGTTGGCCTTTCAGGTCGTAGTGTTTGAAGCGGAAGGACGGCGCGGCCACGATTTGCCCCGGTTATGCTATTCGATCCCCCTCCCTTAGCAATCGCGGGTTAAGGAAAAGTGGAACCCTATCGGATTTCGGGTGTTTGTCTCAGGAAGACACGAGACGGAACGCCGACATGGAAAACATCAAGACCGAGACTTACATGACCGCCATCACATCGATCATGGTGAATGCCGTCGTGTTCGGTTTCGGCGTGATCGCCATCCTGTCGATCCCGCAGCTGAATGAAAACGCAAAGTTCCTGCTGCCTGCATGGGCGATCCTGTCTCTTGTCGCGGCCCCGTTTATCGCGCGACGCATCGCCCCGCGCATGCGGCTCCGATACTGGCGGGACCGCCATCGAGCACCTATCTAGATCATAACAGGCGGCGTTCTTCCCCTGCCGCCGCCGCACAACAAACAGAAGACCTCCAGTCTTGACCCTGCCGCTCCCCTCGGCAGGGTTTTTTATGCCCTGAACAGGATAATTCGGTAAACTAGGCCGTCGATGGTGGAGGCCGCCGATTTGAAGTTCATCTTGTCCTGCCGCCAAGCCTCTGCCTTGTTGTTGTCCTAATCTCGCTATCGATTCGGCGGCGGCAGGGGCGGCGCGCCATGGCAATGCAAAGGGACAGTTCATGTCGGAAGACAAGAGGCACATGATCACGGAAATGCGGCCGAAGATCGCCGTGATCGGCGTCGGCGGCGGCGGCGGGAATGCCATCAACAACATGATCGAGGAGAACCTCGAAGGTGTTGAATTCATCGCGGCGAACACCGATGCGCAGGTTCTTGCGACGTCCAAGGCGACGCGCCGCATCCAGCTCGGCAACGCGGTTACGGAGGGCCTGGGAGCGGGGTCGCTGCCCGAGATCGGCCGGGCTGCCGCCGAAGAATCGATCGACGAGATCATGGATCAACTGGCCGGCACGCATATGTGCTTCGTGACGGCCGGCATGGGCGGCGGCACGGGCACGGGCGCAGCGCCCGTCGTGGCGCAGCTTGCCAAGGAGATGGGAATCCTGACGGTCGCCGTCGTGACCAAGCCGTTCCCGTTCGAAGGTCGCCGTCGCATGCAGGTCGCGCTCAAGGGCATCGAC
>DASUPM010000295.1:0-4267 GCA_036281095.1 Pseudorhizobium sp. | reverse complement strand
GTCTATGGGCTTCCGGTCGAATTTTCTTCCGGATTTCCCTTATGAGCGACGTGCATTTCAAGAAGGTTGCCCTTATCGGCATCGGCCTCATCGGCTCCTCGATCGCCCGGGACGTCAAGGAACTCGGGCTTGCGAGCGAGGTGGTCATCTCCACGCGCAGCCCGGAGACCCTCCGCCGGGCGGAGGAACTGCAGCTTGGCACCTCGTATGTCGCCTCGGCGGCGGATGCGGTGAAGGGAGCCGACCTCGTCGTCGTCTCGGTTCCTGTCGGCGCTTCCGAGGAGGTCGCCAGGCAGATCGCTTCGAGGTTGAAGCCCGGTGCCATCGTCACCGACGTCGGCTCGACGAAAGCCTCCGTCATCGCGCAGATGGCGCCCCATATTCCGGATGGGGTTCATTTCATTCCAGGCCATCCGCTCGCGGGTACCGAAAAGTCAGGACCGGATGCGGGCTTTGCGGGTCTCTTCCAAGGGCGCTGGTGCATCTTCACGCCGCTGCCGGACACCGATGACACCGCGCTGGAAAAGCTCAAGTCCTTCTGGACCGCCCTCGGCTCCCGAATCGATGAGATGGACCCGCAGCACCACGACAAGGTGCTGGCCATCGTCTCGCACCTGCCGCACATCATCGCCTACAACATCGTCGGGACAGCCGATGATCTGGAGACGGTGACGGAATCGGAAGTGATCAAATACTCCGCTTCGGGTTTTCGTGATTTCACGCGTCTCGCCGCATCCGACCCCACCATGTGGCGCGACGTCTGCCTGCACAATCGGGAGGCCATCCTGGAAATGCTGGCGCGGTTCTCCGAGGATCTTGCCTATCTGCAGCGCGCGATCCGCTGGGGCGAGGGCGACAAGCTCTTCGAACTCTTCACCCGCACCCGGGCGATCCGGCGGTCGATCGTCGAGGCGGGTCAGGATGTGGATGTTCCCGATTTCGGACGCCACGCACTCGACAAGAAGTGAAGCTCAGATCGGCGGTATCTCGCCCACGGGGATGAAGCCGCCGGCAAACACCTTGCCGCGGTTGATGGTCAGGTCGATCGACGCGCTCTGCCCGCCGCCGTTCAGCGCCGAAAGCATGCCGGCGACCGTCTGGAGCACGGGAGCAATCTCGGGAAATGCCTCTGCCAGGCTGCTCCGCCAGGCGTCGATCTGGTCGACCTTCAGCTTGACGCGCCCGGAAAGGTAGCCATCGTCGTCGATCGAGAAGGGGCCGCTGACGCTGACGATCCGTCCCTCGCCGAGATCGGCCGAAAGGCTTCGCATCTCGCCCCGCGTTCCATGGAGGGCGATGCCGTTCGGATCGCTTCCGTCGATCATGCCGGCCCGGCCGACCAGCGTTACGTCCACCTTCGCCGTCATCGGCGGCAGGGCTTCCGGCAGGCCCTCCGCGGTCGTGCGGGCGTTTTCGAGGACGAGTGCGGCGTCGAGATCCTCCCCGTTCTGGCGCAGGTGAATTTCCGTCCGGTCGGCGCCGATATTGAAGGATTGACCGGCCGTCGACGAGACGATGCTGGTGTCTCCGCCCTGGATGACCGTGGAGCTTCGCTCGATGCTCCGGTTGCTGGAGATGATGCTGGACTGCAGGCTCTGCCACGTGCTGGTGACGGTCAGCCCGTGGCTGGTGCGCACCTGAGCCGGCCCGTCCGCCTCCCAGACGATATGTCCGGGATCATAGACCTGTGCGGCAGAGCGAAGAGCGCCTGCCGTCGCCGAAATACCGTTGTTGAGGTCGTCGAGGGTGATGCCCGAACAGAACAGTCCGATGCGGAAGGGATAGCCGCGATAGGTGGCGTCGGCACATTCCACCGAGATCCCACGAGCCTCCTGACTTCCGAGGAGCGCCAGTGTCTTTTCCTTCAGCGCGGAGGCCGCATAGAACCAGCCGGCGGTGTAGAGCACGACCGCGAGCACGACTGCCGAGGCGAGGAGCCAAATCTTGCGGCTGACGCTGGATCGGCTTGACGCTGCCATGATGTTCTCCAATGGTGGGCGTGTTGCAGCGCGAACCGCGCTTTCGGGAACGCATGGCCTCGGATATGGACGAATTTTGGGTGTTTGGCTACGGCTCGCTGATGTGGAATCCGGGCTTCCCCTATGAAGAAAAGGCCGCGGCTCATGTATTCGGATACCGCCGTTCCCTCTGCGTCAGGTCGTTCGTCCATCGTGGAACGCCGGAGCGGCCGGGCCTCGTGCTGGGCCTCGACCGCGGCGGTTCCTGCCGCGGCGTCGCCTTCCGCGTTCAGCAGGAAAACAAGGCGGATGTGCTCGATTACCTGCGGGCGAGGGAGCTCGTCACCCATGTCTACAGGGAGCGGCTGCTTCCCGTGCTGCTGACCGGTCGCCGCCAGGTGCGTGCGCTGGGCTATGTGGTCGATCGATCCCATGCGCAATATGCAGGCGCGCTGGCGGCGGACGAAGCGGCGGAGATCATCCGCATATCGGCGGGCCAATCCGGCCCCAATCCGGCCTATGTGCTCAACACTCTGTCGCATCTTCGGGAGATGGGCATCAGAGACCCCTGGCTGGAGGGCGTGGGGAAGCTGGTGGACGAAAATCCGGCCTGATCAGCGTCCCGTCTCGTCCGCCTGCAGTTCCGCGAGCCGCTTGACGGCCGAAGGCGGCAGGCGCAGATGCGGGTTCGCCTGGACCGTTTCGACCAGCAACTCGTCGCTTGCCGCCTCCAGCCGCATCACCAGCGTCTTGAAGAATTCGTCGGGGTCCAATCCCGGCATGATCGGCGGCAGGATGCGAACCTTGAAATGGCCGGGAAAGCGGACCGAACGCCGGCGTGGCCAGAACAGGCCGGGATGCATGGCAATCGGAACGACGGGAACCTGGATGTCGCGGTAGATGCGGGCAATGCCGTAGCGATACTCGGGCTCGGCTCCGGGCGGCCGGCGCGTACCCTCGGGATAGATGATCAACTGCCGGCCGTTATCCATCTCCTGTTTCGTCCGCTCCATGACCTCGACCATGACCTTGCCGCGCGCGCCGCGATTGACCGGGATCATCCGCTGCTTCATCACATACCAGCCGAACAGCGGGATCCAGGTCAGCTCGCGCTTGAGGATATAGACCGGGTCCTTCTGCCAAGGCAGAAGCGCGAACGTGTCCCAGAAGGACTGGTGCTTGGGGGCAAAGATGCAGCCGCCCTCCGGCACGTTGTCGAGCCCCTCGATCTCGAAGGTCGTGCCGACGATCGTCTTCATCAGCCAGTGGTTGGATCGCGCCCAGTTCTTGGGGACCTCATAGGCCTTCTTGCGCGGCAGGAGAAAATAGACCGGCGTCAGGACGACCATCTGGATGATGAGGTTCGCATAGAACGCCAGGTTGAACAGGATGGAGCGGACCATCAGCATGCAGCACTTCCTCGTGGACCACGGCTGCCTACACGAGATCGAGCGGAAGCGAAAGAAGAGTTCCGCTGGCGTGGAGAGCGGAAGTCGCAGTGGGGGCCTCTGCCTGTTGCTTTCCGCCTATTCGTCTGTGCGCAGCCCGTTCGTGCGGGCAATACCTATCCAGTCTCTCAGATTGGCTGCGACCATCTTGACGTATTCGGCCATCATGGTGCGCAATACGTCCGGCTCGGTAAACCAGGCCCTGCGGGTAAGGTCGGAGCTGACGACGGGATAGGGAACGAAATCGGTGACCGGGTCGACGCGGCGCAATTCGTGCAGGCTGCGGGGCATGTGGTAGTTGTTGGTCACCACGAGAACGGTGTCGAAACCGTTGTCATGAATCCAGCGGGAAATCTCGTTGGCGTTGCCCGTGGTGTCGAGGGCGTCGTAGCCGATATCGACACAGCACTCGAACAGGTCCGATGGCGCCTGCGTCATCTTGCGGATCTGTGTGCGCGTGGTTGAAGGATGTGCCCCGGAGATCAAAAGCCGGCTCCCTGCCCCGTCGCGCAACAGCCCCATCGCCTGATCGATCCGCTGATAGCCGCCGGTCAGCACGACGATCGCGTCTGCCTTCACCCCGTCCGGCGGTTTGAGCGAGGCTACGGAATCGGCAAACCAGAGGAAACCTCCAAATGCAGCTGCGAGTGTCAGGAAGGCGGCGGTGATGAGCCAGCGCCCCACGCGCCGCAACCGGCTGCGGCGCGAGAAAAGCTGACGGGACATGCGCCCGCGCCGCGGGCCGCCTGACGATCTTTCCTCTTTCGTCGAACGAGTCGTGCTCATGATTCAGTGAATAGACCGAGAACCTGGCGGAGAACAGGTCTTAATGTGCCCGTCAGGCGGCCGCTCACGATGCAG
>DASUPM010000294.1:0-5861 GCA_036281095.1 Pseudorhizobium sp. | reverse complement strand
GACGTTTTGTCCGCCAAGGCCGGCGAGGCCGTTGCCGAAGCACGACAGGCGGTAGGCTATTCGCTGGAGCAGCTTGCCGTCACCACCGGCCTCACCGTCGATGAACTGACGGCAATAGAGAGCGGTGTCGCGGCCGATCCTGCCCAGTTGCAGCGGGTTGCCTCAGGCCTCGGTCTTCCGGCCGCAGCTTTTCTGGCGGTGTAACCCGCGGCGGCGCGGCTAGATGAAGATGTGCCGTTCCGCCTGAACGAGTTCATTGAGAAAATCGATCACCACTCTCAGCCGCATCAGATCGCGGCTGCTTTCATGATAGGTGGTCCAATAGGCGCGGCGGATCACGACCTCGGGAAGGACGCGGATTAGTTCCGGATACTGCCGCCCGATATAGTCGTGCAGGATGCCCACTCCGGCCCCCGACCGGACGGCCTCGGTCTGCCCTATCGCGCTGGAGATTTCGAAGATCGCGTCCCATTCGCGCATGACTTCGCCAGTGAAGCTGAGCGACGGGGAGAAGATCAGGTCTTCGACATAGCCGATCCGAGGATGGCTCTTCAGTGCCTCGACACTCTCCGGTTCGCCATGGGTGGCGACATAGGTGCGGGATGCGTAAAGGCCCAGCGAATAATCGGTAAGCTTCGAGGAAACCAGTCGACCCTGCGCCGGCCGTTCGATCGTGATGGCGATATCGGCCTCGCGCTGGGAAAGCGAAAAAGACCGCGGCACCGGCACGAGCTGCACCTTCAGCTGCGGGTGGCGCTCGGTCAGCCGGCCGAGCCGGGAGGCCAGGAAAGAGACGCCGAAGCCGTCCGGCGCCCCGATCCGCACCGTTCCGGCAATCGCCGTGTCGATCCTGCCGGTGGCCGCCTGCGCGGCCAGCATCTCGGCTTCCATGCGTTCGGCTGCTCTCAGAAGCAGCTCCCCTTCGGCCGTCAGCTCGCACCCGTTGGTGCGGCGAAGGAGCAGCCTGCTCCCGAGGGCCTCCTCGAGGCGTGTCATCCGGCGCCCGAGCGTTGCGTGGTTGATGCCGAGCCTTCGGGAGGCGGCGAGAAGCTGCCCGGTGCGTGCCACCACGAGGAACATGCGTACGTCATCCCAGTCCATCGGCAGTCTCTAATGTCGATTTTTGCACAGCGGATGCGTAAACTATCGCGTTGATTGGTGCAAATTTGGATGCCAGTCTTCCCGCAACCAATCCGGAGGAGCAATTCCATGTATGAAATCGGCCACTTTATCGACGGCAAGCGCGTGCCGGGCACCAGCGGGCGCACCGCCAACGTCTACAATCCGGCAACCGGCGAGGTTCAGGCCTCGGTGGCATTGGCGAGCGAGGCCGATATCCGTGCCGCGGTGGAAAGCGCCAAGGCGGCTCAGCCTGGCTGGGCTGCGACCAATCCGCAGCGCCGCGCCCGTGTCTTCATGAAGTTCGTGGACCTCTTGAACCAGAACATGCAGGAACTGGCGGAGATGTTGTCCAGGGAGCACGGCAAGACGGTCGAGGATTCCAAGGGCGACGTCCTCCGCGGCCTCGAGGTCTGCGAGTTCGTCATCGGCATTCCCCATTTGTCGAAGAGCGAGTTCACCGAGGGTGCCGGCCCGGGGATCGACATGTACTCGATCCGCCAGCCCGTGGGCATCGGCGCCGGCATCACGCCGTTCAATTTCCCGGCAATGATCCCGATGTGGATGTTTGCCCCGGCCATTGCCTGCGGCAATGCCTTCATCCTGAAGCCGTCCGAACGTGATCCGTCGGTTCCGATCCGGCTCGCCGAACTGATGATCGAGGCCGGGCTGCCGGCCGGCATCCTCAATGTCGTCAACGGCGACAAGTCGGCCGTCGATGCCATCCTCACCGACCCGGATATCAGCGCCGTCTCCTTCGTCGGCTCGACGCCGATCGCCCGCTATGTCTACGGCACCGCCGCGATGAACGGCAAGCGCGCCCAGTGCTTCGGCGGCGCCAAGAACCACATGATCATCATGCCCGATGCCGATCTCGATCAGGCGGCCAACGCTCTGATGGGTGCGGGCTACGGTTCGGCCGGTGAACGCTGCATGGCCATTTCGGTCGCCGTCCCGGTTGGCGAGGAAACGGCCGATCGCCTGATCGACAAGCTGACGCCCATGGTCGAGAGCCTGCGCATCGGCCCCTACACCGACGAAAAGGCCGATATGGGCCCGGTTGTCACCAGGGAAGCGCGGGACCGCGTTCTGGGCCTGATCGGGCGCGGGGTCGAGGAAGGCGCCAAGCTCGTGGTCGATGGCCGCGACTTCAAGCTGCAGGGCTACGAGAACGGTCACTTCGTCGGCGGCTGCCTGTTCGACCATGTCACGCCCGACATGGAAATCTACAAGACGGAAATCTTTGGACCGGTGCTCTCGGTCGTCCGTGCGAAAAACTACGAGGAAGCGCTGGCGCTGCCGATGAAGCATGAATACGGCAACGGCGTCGCGATCTATACCCGTGACGGCGACGCCGCACGCGACTTCGCCAGCCGCATCAATATCGGCATGGTGGGCGTCAACGTTCCGATCCCGGTCCCGCTCGCCTATCACTCCTTCGGCGGCTGGAAATCCTCATCCTTCGGTGACCTGAACCAGCACGGCACGGACTCCATCAGGTTCTGGACCCGGACCAAGACGGTCACCAGCCGCTGGCCGTCCGGCATCAAGGACGGTGCGGAATTCATCATGCCGACGATGAAGTGAATCCGACCAATGGCCCGCTCCGGCGGGCCTTTGGATGCTATTGATCTTAATTAGCGCCGCGCTATCTCTCGTTCCGCTCAACTAGTGGGGGAGTGATGGTTTACGAGTGGGATGAGAAGCGGGCACGCCGGGCATACTGGACCCGAATGCTGTTGACCGCTGTTATTGTTGCCGCTGCCATCGGCGCGTCGGCATGGCTTGCCGCGGCTTTCGGCCTCGGATTTTAGAACGGCCGCTCAGGTCGGTGCGAAGGCCGGCAGCGCCGACCTCCGCGGTGTTTTCGGCGTCCGTTCCGCTCAGCCTTCCGGGCCTTCGTTGACCGCCACTTCGTCCACCAGCTCGGATGCCCTCTTCCGATGGGCTGCGATTTCCGCCAGGGGTAGCGTATCCGGCTTGATCGTGCCGAAGGCCTTGACGATGTCGGAAGGCTCGGCACCCGGCATCACCGGATATTCGAAGACCTGCTCCGCATAGATCGCCTGCGCTTCGCCGGAGGCGAGGAATTCCATCAGCTTCAGCGCATTGTCCTTGTTCGGCGCGTTCTTTGCCAATGCCATCCCCGAGATGTTGACGTGCGTGCCGCGGTCCTCGGTATTGGGGAAAAGGACCTTGATCGATGCCGCCCAATCCTTCTGTTCCGGCTCCTTTTCGTTGGTCTGCATCAGGCCGACGTAATAGGAGTTGCCCAGCGCGATGTCGCATTCGCCGGCGAAAATCGCCTTGGCCTGGTCGCGGTCACCGCCGCTCGGCTTGCGGGCGAGGTTGTTCTTCAGCCCCGTCAGCCAGGTTTCGGTGTAGTCCTCGCCGTGCTCGGCAATCATCGAGGCGATGAGGCCGATATTGTAGGAATGCTGGGCGTCGCGAATGCAGATCTTGCCCTTCCACTTTGGATCCGCAAGCTCCTCGTAGGTGATCTTGTCCTGCTGGACCCTGTCCTTCGAGGCGTAGACCACGCGGCCGCGGGTCGTGAGCGCGAACCATTCTCCCGCCGGATCACGGAATTGCGTGGGGATGTCCTTGTTGATCGTCTCGTTATCCGTGACGGGCTGCGTGACGCCTCCCTCCTTGGCTTCCATGATCCGGGCGATGTCGACGGTCAGGATCACGTCCGCCGGCGAATTGGCGCCTTCGGCCTGAATCCGTTCGACAAGACCCTTGTCGAGGAAGAGGACGTTGGTCGTAACGCCGGTCTCTTCGGTAAATCGATCGAGCAGCGGCTTGATCAGGTCCGGCTGGCGATAGGAGTAGATGTTGACCTCGCCGTCGGCGAGAGCCGATTGCGCAAAGATGAGCGACGCCGTGGCAAAGGCCGTGGCGGCGGTGAACGAACTGAATTTCATGGGAGTCCTCCGTCCAAGAGAATTGCTTCCTGACAACGAAAGTCATGTTTTTTGGGTTCGGTCAATGTGGCCCCTCGTGCCGGCTGCGAAAACTTGATCACGATTTTCTTATTTTGGAATTGTTCAAAACTGCCGGACCCACTATATGTGGTTCTCAAGCAGACTCGGGGAGATCGGCATGCGATTGACGAAGCAGACGAATTACGCGGTGCGCATGTTGATGTATTGCGCCGCCAACGAGGGGCGCCTGAGCCGGATTCCGGAGATCGCCAAGGCTTATGGCGTGTCGGAGCTTTTCCTGTTCAAGATTCTCCAGCCTTTGAACAAGGCAGGGCTCGTGGAAACGGTTCGCGGCCGCAACGGCGGCGTGCGGCTCGGACGCGCGGCGGATCGCATCACGCTTTTCGATGTCGTGAAGGTGACCGAGGACAGTTTCGCCATGGCGGAATGTTTCGAGGACGGCGTCGCGGAATGCCCGCTGGTGGACAGTTGCGGGCTCAATTCCGCACTGCGCAAGGCCCTCAACGCGTTCTTTGACGTGCTGACGGAATATACGATCGACGACCTGGTGAAGGCGCGTCCGCAGATCAACTTCCTGCTCGGCCTCGATACCCGGGCACCCGTTCTCGCGGCTGCCCCAGCCGCCTGATCCTTTTCTGCAGGGCGGCATATCCCGCCGTCATGAGTTGACCTCCCGCTGACATGCAATAGAAGGGGCAGGCGCCCGCCGGCGCCTCCTTCTTCGCTGCCATGGGCTCCCCGCATGTCTTTTCCGGAAATTCGCGCCTTTGCTCTGACCGTGCTGATCGCTGCGGCCGGCGCGGCTTTGGCTTACGCTACCGCCTTTCCGGCGCCTTTTCTGGTCGGACCTGCGATTGCCGTCACTGCCGGTGGCCTGGCCGGCCTGCCTCTTCGCGTCCCCACGGCGGTACGCAATGCGAGCTTCATCATCGTCGGCCTGTCCATGGGAACAGGTCTCACTCCGGAAGTCTTCGTCGCCGCCCGGACATGGCCGCTGAGCTTCCTGATGGTGCCGGTCGCGGTCGTCATCCTTCTTTATTCCGCGACCTGGGTTCTCGAACGCTTCTTCGGCTACGATCGGACGACGGCGCTGCTCGCGGCATCGCCGGGCCACCTGAGCTTCGTGCTCAGCCTGGCCGCGGATACGAAAAGCGACCTGCTGGCCGTCGGTGTGATCCAGAGCGTGCGCGTCCTCGCACTGACCCTGACCGTACCGCTGATCGTGGACGTGCTGGGGCTCGTGGGGGCCGAACCTCCGCCATCCGCACCTTCGCTGGGGATCGTTATGCTTGCGGCCTCATTCGCCGCCGCCCTCGGCCTCGGATACCTGTTCCAGCGCTGGCGCCTGCCGGCCGCCCTGCTGATCGGCGGCCTCGTGGCCGCCGGAGCGACGCATGTGACCGGCTTGGTCGAAGGCGACATGCCCTCATGGATCATGATCCCGACATACGTCCTGCTCGGCGCGGTGATCGGCTCGCGCTTTTCCGGCGCGTCGTTCCGGACCATGCGGGTGGCCTTCGTGGCCGGGGCCGTCGTCACCGTTGTCGTGGTGGTTCTCGCCGCCCTGATTGCAGCGGTTGTTTCTTCCATAACGGATGTGCCGGTGGACGCCGCGCTTATTGCCTTTGCGCCCGGTGGACTGGAGACGATGGCGGCGATGGCGGTCATGCTCAACGCGCAGCCCACATACGTCGGCGCCCATCATGTCTTGCGCCTCCTCATTCTTTCCGGGCTGATGCCCTATGTCCTGCGGCGAGACCTGCGGACAAAGTAGGAGTGACCGGACGCAATGCG
>DASUPM010000293.1:0-5764 GCA_036281095.1 Pseudorhizobium sp. | reverse complement strand
AAGCAGCTCGAGTCCGATCCGTGGGATGGCATCTCCGCCAAGTATCCGATCGGCAAGAAGATCTCCGGTACGGTCACGAACATCACCGACTACGGTGCGTTCGTCGAGCTGGAGCCGGGCATCGAAGGCCTGATCCATATTTCGGAAATGTCCTGGACCAAGAAGAACGTACACCCCGGCAAGATCCTGTCGACCACGCAGGACGTCGATGTCGTCGTTCTCGAAGTCGATCCGTCCAAGCGCCGTATCTCGCTCGGTCTCAAGCAGACCCTCGAGAACCCGTGGCAGGCATTCGCCTTCTCGCATCCGGCCGGCACTGAAGTCGAAGGCGAAGTCAAGAACAAGACCGAGTTCGGCCTGTTCATCGGCCTCGAAGGCGACGTCGACGGCATGGTCCACCTCTCCGACCTCGACTGGAACCGTCCGGGCGAGCAGGTCATCGAGGAATACAACAAGGGCGACGTCGTCAAGGCTGTCGTTCTCGATGTGGACGTCGAGAAGGAGCGCATCTCGCTCGGCATCAAGCAGCTCGGCAAGGATTCGGTCGGCGACGCAGCCGCTTCCGGCGAACTGCGCAAGAACGCCGTCGTTTCGTGCGAAGTCATCGCCGTCAACGATGGTGGTGTCGAAGTGAAGCTCGTGAACCACGAGGACATCACCTCCTTCATCCGCCGCAACGACCTAGCACGCGATCGCGACGATCAGCGTCCGGAGCGCTTCTCGGTTGGCCAGGTGTTCGACGCCCGCGTCACCAACTTCTCCAAGAAGGACCGCAAGGTCATGCTGTCGATCAAGGCTCTCGAGATCGCGGAAGAGAAGGAAGCCGTTGCTCAGTTCGGTTCGTCCGACTCTGGCGCATCGCTGGGTGACATCCTCGGCGCGGCCCTGAAGAACCGCGGCAACAACGAGTAATCGCTGTTTCCCGCAGTCGAAGGCCGCCGGACGCGAGTCCGGCGGCTTTTTCATGCCCGCTGTCGACGTTCAGGTCAGGTCGGCCATTCGCCAGTAAAGGTCCTGAGCGTGATCTTCGTCGCGCTCCGCTTCCGCATCATCTCTCCCGTCACTACCCGATCCCTCATCCTCGCCGGAATGGTCGTCCTTCCGTGCATCCTGTTGCGAATGTCTCTCGCCGCCCTCGTCATCGATGGCCGAGACCCGTTCCACGTCCCGCTCCTCTTCTTCGGGGGGTTGGGGGTGTGGCGGATAGGCGATCAATGGCTGAGTGAGACCTTCGCGGGCCAGCATGGGAGCGGCAAGTGCAAGGGTCGCCGCGTCGGGTACAAGGGGTGCCGCGACAGATTTTGCGATGGGGTCCGCGGCTTGCGGTGGGAGAGGGGCGGCCTCTGCCGACATGGATGACAGTACGTGTGCGGGCGTATCGCCGGGCCGGTTCCCCGCCTGCCCGGGGGTAGGTTGGAGTTGCGGCACCGCCGGCTCTCCCTCGGCGCCAAGCGGAGAGACGAGGGGCGTCGGCGTGAACCGACTCCGTTCGGCCCGCTGATTAAGCAGATCTGCTGTGCCCTGATCGTCTGCCGCTACCTCCTGATAAAGCACCTCCTGCAGGAACCTCTGCTTCACGTCGTCCACCACCCGCTGCGCAAGCCGGGCGAGGGCCGGGCCGTCGTAGATGACGGGTGTCCCCTTTCCTGCAGCGGCGGATGCAGGAGCCGGATTGTCAGCGTTTGCTAAAGGAGCACGAGGCACCTCAGAGGCGCGTGCCGCATCGCTCGCTTCGGTGTGGGCGGTGGAGACGGGAGCCTCAGTCACGGCAGCCCCTGCAGCATTCGGGGCCACAGATGCCGGGACGCTCGCCGCCGCCGCCGAACGTGGGGCAGATTGGCTGTTGCCGGAGGATGGCGTCATGTGTTTTGCCGCCGCCATCGCGTCTTCTGAATGGCCCTCAGCCACGATGACCTGTCCGGCAGGGCCTGCAGATGGAGCCAGGCGCGGGGGAGCGGAGGCGGAGGCTTCGAGATTGCGGGGACTGACCGTGGCAGCGCCCGCCGGTGCGGACGAAGCGGCAGGCCTGCCGTCTACGTTATCTGCATCGGTCGCGACTTGTTGTGCTGCGCGGTCGGCCGCTGCCTGTACAGCCGCGGGGCGGGCGGCTGGAGGCGGCAATATGCCGTCGGCAGCGCCGTTCTGGCGATAGGAGCTCACCACCGCGCGGGCCGCCAGGTCGCGATCGATCGGAGATTGCGCTCCTTCCAGATAGGCGTTCAGGCGGGCCGCTTCTGGTCCCAGCGGGTTGTTGAGGAGATCGACGAGCATCCGCAGCGTGATTCCCCGGACAAGCTGCGCAATGCTCTGCTCCAGGCCTGACCGCTGCGAGGGCGTCAGCGATTTCAATGCGTCCGCCAGCCGATGGGCGTAGTCCACCAGACTTTCACCCTCCCGTCGCGGCATCTTCAGATAACCGCCAACCGTCTCTGCGAAGATCGAAAGTCCCTGGGCGAGGTGCAACTGGCCGGACAGCGAAAGAACGTCGATCCGGCCGGGGTTGAGAAAGTCGGCGGGAAGGGTAATCGCGGCTGTACCCGCCACTGCGGCGGAAGGAATTGGCGCGCGCGGACCGGACCGGGCGCTGGTCTGGTAATCGACGGAGGCGCTCAAGGCAGCGCCGAGCGGCGGCAGC
This sequence comes from Pseudorhizobium sp., assembly GCA_036281095.1. Taxonomy (GTDB): domain Bacteria; phylum Pseudomonadota; class Alphaproteobacteria; order Rhizobiales; family Rhizobiaceae; genus Neorhizobium. The sequence goes on along the minus strand of DASUPM010000293.1, from coordinate 3,129 downwards.
ATGACCTGCTCCATGTCTTCGTTGGCAGGACAGATCGGCTACAGCGGTTCAGTATCTCGCAGCATTTCCGCTGCGGCCGCGACGCCTCATGGCATCACAAACGCCGATTGATTGGCTAGGATTGACGCAGATCCGTTAACAAATCGCTAACGGTCGGAACGCTTCGCGAGGATGGACTGCACGGATTGTCGATCAAAGCTTGGCCCCTTAGGCGGCGAGCTTCCTCTTGAGGAGCTCGTAGAGGCCGATCTCATCCACGGAAACAGCAAGGAGATCGGACTGCTCCGCGTCGGCAACGTCTGCTGCCATCTCCTCTATGGCCTGCGCGTTCGTCTCGGTCACTTCGGTTTCGTCCCCGGCAGGGGCGCCATCATCCGAAATGTCGGCAGGAGGCTGTGACGGGATGCTGTCGGGTGCGGCTTCCGCATTCCGGGCCTGCTCCACAGTGGCACCGAGAAGCAGAACCATGTCCGCCTCCGCTGCGCCGGTTCCTGTCGCGGGGGCATCGGGCGCATCGCTCCCGACGGCGTCGTCGTTGTGCTCCTCCACCGCCTCCTGCATTTCCTGGACGTCTTCCAGCTTCTCCGAAGCCTCGAGAGCCTTGATGTCGTCCTGGCGCTCCGCGCGCGTCTGTGCATCTTCGACCCGCGTCGGGTCATATCCCTGCGGCCCGAGTTTCAACTCTTCGAGCGTCTTCGGATCGGCGACGTCCTCCAGCCGCTGCAGCACGCGTTGCACGTCGAAGCCCGCCTTGCCGCCGTTGGCAATCTTGGAAAGACCGTCCATCAGGCGGGTATTGTCGTCGCCATAGGGGTTCTTGATCGCCGCAATGACCGTCGCCAGCGTTACGCCGGCGTCTTTCAAGCCAAGTTCGTCTTCGAGTTCCGCGATCTGGGTGAGATCGAGTTCCTTGACCGCCTCCTCGATCGCCCTTCCGAGCGAGTAGTTCGACCGTTCCTTTTCCAGATCGATGCCGAGTTTGACCGCCAGCCGTTCGGTCAGCTGCATCTTCAGTTCGTTTGCATCCACGTTATTGATGCCGAACAGCGCCTCCGCGATCTTGTCCTGCGCGCGCTTCGCTTCGGTGCTGGCGCTGATGCGCGCTTCGACGACCGGGTCTCGTTTCTGGCCCGCCGCCTTCTCTTCGTCCTGCCTGCGGCGCTCCTCGATGCTGTCGAGCGTCGACTGCATCAGGTTCGTTGCCGCCACTCCGAAGGCTGCTTCTGTAGGAAGTACCATGGATCGATTCCTAGACGTTCGCACGAAGCCTAGGATGAGCCGCTTAATCGGGCGTTAACCTGCGGCGGCAGGATGTTTGCCGGATGGCTCAGCTGTGGGCGAAGATGTCCGTCTCTTCCCAGCCGAGGAGGTCGAGCTTGGCACGTGTCGGCAGGAAATCGAAGCAGGCGGTTGCAAGTTCCATCCGGCCGTCCCGGTTGAGGCGGTCCGTCAGCTTGCTGGCCAGCGCATGCAGGTGCAGCACGTCGGATGCAGCATATTCCAGCTGCGCGGGGGACAGGATGTCGGCGGCCCAATCCGACTGCTGCTGCGCCTTCGAAACGTCGATTTCCAGAAGCTCCTTGAGATTATCCTTCAGTCCGTGCCGATCCGTGTAGGTCCGCGTCAAACGCGACGCGATCTTCGTGCAGAAGACGGGCGTCGTGGTCACGTCGAAGGTGTGGAAGAGCACGGCGATGTCGAAGCGGCCGTAATGGAAGATCTTGCGGCGCGCGGGATCGGCAAGCATGGCGACGAGATTGGGAGCTTCCTTCCGGCCGGCGCCGATCCGGATCACGTCGGCCGTGCCGTCTCCGGGAGACAGTTGCACCACGCAGAGCCGGTCGCGTCGCGGAATGAGGCCCAGCGTCTCGGTGTCGATGGCGATGTCGCCCGTATAACGTGCCGCGTCTACCGCGGAAATGTCGCCTTCATGATAGCGGATGCTGCTCATCGTCTGCCTCTTGATTTTAGATGACGCAATGACACAGCAGCCGGCGTGCGGCAAGCGCGACGGTGGAAAACGGTGGAAGCGGAGGAACATGATGAAGCTCTGCGCTACGTGCATTGCTGCAATGCAACAGAGCTCTTGGCAATGCATTCGGCGCACACTATATCTCTCTCATCGAAGCGACGCACTCCTCCTCCCAGCGTCGTTAGATGAGATCGGCAATCTCCTCCTCCTCCCAATTGCCGATCAAGTTTAAAGCCCGACGCACCTCCTCCCGCGTCGGGCTTTTTCCTTTTCTGGACACTTTTTGAAATTCAGCAACTGTTGCAGCTGCCGGCATGAGCTCTGCCACAGACTGCCGATCTGGCAGTGCGCCTCCTCTGCGTAGAACGAGCGGACGGTTAGAGACTAGCGCCTCCGTGTCCGGCCCGCCGGAGAAAACAAATCACGACAATGCAGTCAGATCATGCAGTGCCTGGGACGCCGATCCCTGGAGAGCGGCTAGGCACCGTCATGTCTTGCAGAGGAATGAGAGCGGCACCACGCCGTTATTCCCGGCCGGAGGTGCCTTGAAGGGCGAGGCACGCCTTGCCGCGGAGGCGACATAATCGTCCACCTGCGAATCCCCGGAAGACCGTGTGACCGAGACCGAGGCGAGTCCGCCTGAGCCATCGATCCTGAGGCTGAGAGAGACGTTTCCATGCCCTGGGCATCGGCGGGATGTCGCGGCACGCGCGACCTCGGCATGAACAGAACGGCGCCAGGTGGTCGGCGAGACGGAGGAGACCGACCTGCCCTCTGACGTGCGGCTCGCCGCTGTCCGTTCCGACTGCTTCGCCTGAACCTTCGCTTCCCGTGTCGCCTTCGATGCTTGCGGCTGCTTGCGGACCCGCTTCGGCGGCTCCTTTTTCGGCTCCGGAGGCGGGGGTGGACGCGAGATCGGGAGCGGCACCTCGACGTTTTCTAGCGCGGCGATCATCTGCTGTTCGAGCGGATCGATCTCCTCCACGGGCTCCGGCGGAGGTTCCGGAATGGTCTCGGTGATCTCGGGCTCCGGTTCCGGCTGCTCGACGGGCTCCGGCTCCGGTTCCGGCTCCACGGGCTCGACGATCTCTTCGGGCGGCGGCGGTTCTACCGGCTCGGGCGTCGGTTCCGGGGGAGGTTCCTCGACAGGCTCCATC
>DASUPM010000292.1:0-2528 GCA_036281095.1 Pseudorhizobium sp. | reverse complement strand
GACCACGACATCCGTACCGGCGTCGCGGCGAAAGCTCCCCTCTGGCATGCGGATTGCTGCGATCAGATCGGCGGACTTCGCGATATGCTCGCGCGCCGTCGTGTCTGCCTTGTCCATCGTGCCATGGGAGGTCACGAAGGCAGCCAGCGCGCCGGGCTTAAGGAGATCGATCGACCTTGCAATGAAATAGTCGTGTAGGCGTAGACCGAGCGACCGATAAGCTAGGTCCGATCGGACAGTGCGATCGGAGAAGGGCGGGTTGCCGATGGCGAGATCGTAGATCGGCGCCAGATCGGTTCGGGCGAAGTCGCCGTTGATGATGCGAGCTTTCGGCTGAAGCAGGCCGACGATGCGGGCCGTGACCGGGTCGAGTTCGACACCAGTGACGTAGGCAGCATCGCGATAGGGCTCAGGCATCAGAGCCGGAAACAGGCCAGTCCCAATTCCGGGCTCCAGCACCCGGCCGCCGCGCCAGCCGAGTTTCTGGATCCCCGTCCAGATCGCCCTGATGATGAACTCGGGCGTGAAATGAGCATACTGGGTGCAGCGCGCCAGCGAAGCATAGTCCGCCTCAGAGACCGCGGTTTCGAGCGAAGAGGCGAGGTCACCCCAACCTTGCCGGAAATCGACCTCGCCAGGCCGGCGAAACATACCATTGGCCAGCTCGCCAGCGCCGAAGCCGGTGAAGCGGATCAGCTGCGCCTGCTCTTTGGGCGTTGCCGGCCGGTCCTGCTTGGCAATGCCCTCGGCGACGAGGATCGCCGCAACGTTGGCGCGGGCGCGATTCTTCCAGGAGGCGCCCAGCCCGCGTTCACCGTCGAGATAGAAGTTTGCTCGAAGTCCCGCCCGCCGTAGAGGTGCGGCAGAGCCGGGGAGGGCAGGTGCCGGCGCGGGCGGAGTGGGATCCGGGTCGTCATCATTGGCAGCATCTGGAGAGAAACCGCCAAACGCGGCCACACCAAGCCCGAGCCCGGAGGACAGGGCAGAGCTGCCGAACATGTCAAAGGTAAAGGGATCATTGCTCATGAAAAACTCCTTTGGAAAGCGGGCGTGCGAAATCGTCCGGTCGAGGATTCGACCGGCTGCAGCGCTCGGATTGTCGGGATAGGGGCCGGCTTAGGCCGCCAGGACCGTGGGGAGGTGGCGCAGATGCACCGGAAGCTTGGCCGCGATTTCTTCGTCGCTGAGCGTTTCGAGCAGCTTCAGGAAACTGCCTTCCTGGCCACCATAGAGCATGACCGTGCGATGTCCCTGCATGGGATTCGGCCAGCGGGAGCCGGCATAACCGCGATAGTCGTCCGCGGTGGTGCTCCATATATGCTCGAGCCGTTCTTCGCGGCTCATCGCCCGAACCGGCCGGGTTTCGCGATCGATGATCGCGGACCGCATCGCCTCGACCGAGTTCGGATCGGAGAGGTCGCAGAAGGTGTGGAAATAGCGGACGACGTCGTCGATCCGCATCGCGTAGAAGACCGAGGTCACGGAACCGGTCATGAACTCGCGCATCGCAAAGACCGGTCCACGCATCCAGAGCGGTGGCAGGATGTTGAGCATGTAGGAATATGAAGTCTCGTCAATCTCGAACCATTCGCCGACATATGTGCCGGACTGATCACCGTCGAAACGGTCTGGGCGCTTCGCGTGCCGGTCGAACAGGCGGAACATGTCGGCGCGCTTGGCCACACCTTGAAACACTTTGCGGGGAAGGGATATCGAACTCATCAGCCTGGTCCTTTCGGGGTTTAGGGACCGAAGGCAGCAATGTCGTTTCGACCTCACCATCCTCTTCAGTCCTTCATGACCCCTCCCGCGTTGCTGCGTCCGTGTCCGGGCGGGTCAAGGGCCGGCTCTTGCCGGGCGAAGCTTCCCTTGATGCGGCCGGCGCGCATGCGGCAGGCCTCATCTTCTTCTCCATTTTCCTTTCCCGTCTCTCCTTTTCTCTGTTCTGCAGAACTACGTTCCAATCGTTTGCCGGCGGGCGTAACCGCTGCCAGTCGCAGCCCGACGCCTCGGCGAGTGCACGCAATCGCTCTGCGTAGATGTCTCCTTGGGAATTGGCATCCGTCGCAGCCACCAGTGTCAGTCCCGGCCGCACAGCGAGTTCGCAAAGCGCGGCATCTGTCGCCGGTGACCACCCGCCGCCGGTGCTGAGATAGACCGTTCCCTCGCGCAAACCCTCGAGCGCTGCGAGGCTCATCGCGTCGATCGCGGCCTCGGTGACGCAAAGGCGCTTGGCGTCAGACGGGCCGAACCGGAACAGAAGCTTGGAGCCCCCGGTCGAGAATCCGCGCCATTCGGTCCCGCGCTCTTCCCAACCGACCACTCGGCCATGGCTATCAACATGCGCGGCCCACATGCTGCCGGAAGGTCCTTCCCGTAGGATGTCTTCCAGATTGGCCTGCCGCACAATTCCCGCCGGGATCAAACGCACCCAGGAGAGATAGCGCCACGCGCCCGACCCCGGCGAAGGCGAGCGCCGGCGGCTCCAACGGTCACCAATAACCTCGTCTGCCACCGAAGACCGCGAC
>DASUPM010000291.1:0-7366 GCA_036281095.1 Pseudorhizobium sp. | reverse complement strand
CAGGCGCGAAACCGTGATGGACATGCAGGTCATGTTGACCGGGCTCGGTTTCGACGCAGGGACACCCGACGGGCTGGTCGGCTCGATGACGCGCTCCGCAATGGCCGGATTCAAGCGGTGGAAGAACCTGCCCGCCGATGGATCCGCCTTGAGCAAGGACTTTCTTTCGGCGCTTTATCGCGCCTCCGGAAAGACCGAACCGCCGGCGGCCCATCTGCTGGCCCGACAGAATTTCGAGCCGCTTTTCGAAGCGCCGATCGGGCTCAAGAACCCGGAAATCCCGCTCGGCACCCATTTCTTCACCAGCCGTAGCCTCGATCGAGCCGGCGAGAGCGCCGAGTGGCACGTCCTCACGCTGCCGAACGTCCTGACGCCCGCGGAGAAACAGCGACTGGACATCAAGCCTGACGCGCTGCCTTCCTCCGCGTCCGAGGTGCTCGACAGGCTGAACATTCCCGCAGACGTACGAGAGCGCATCGGCACACTGATGACGGACGGTACTTCGCTGACCATCACCGATGAAGGGCTGGGGCCGGAGACCGGAAAAGGTACCGATTTCATCACGCTGACCCGCTCGGAAGCAAAAATTGCCGAGAGCAAGCCGGCGGCGAAGGAACGCCAGAACAAGCCGCGCCGATCGGCTCTTCGGTCCTACCGCAACGGCATCGGGCTCTACTAGAGAAGCAGGCTATACCAGTTCGACGTCGAGCACGCCGGGTGCTGCGCGCAACGCAGCGGCAATCTCCGGGGAGATCCGGTATTTCTCCGTGAGCTCCACCTCGATTTCGCGGCGGCCGTCCTCCTTGATGACGATAAAGGAGACAAGCCCGTCGCCTTTCGCATTGAGGTGCCGGGCAACTGCCTTCAGCGGTCCGGAATCGCGGACATAGACGCGCAACGCCTTCTGAAGGCGGATCGACTGCTCCTCCAGCGATTGCGCCGTCTGGATGCGGAGGCCGATGCCTTCCGGCCGCTCGTCCGCCTGAACCGTGATGACCAGAGATCGGCCAGGCTCCAGAAGATCGCGATACTGCGCCAGCGCCTCGGAAAACAGCACGGCCTCGAACTGGCCTGACGCGTCCGAGAAGGTCACGATGCCCATCTTGTTGCCGGTACGGGTCTTCCGCTCCTGACGGCCGGTAACGGTTCCCGCCAGCCGTCCGGCCGTGGCACCCTGTTTCACGGCGGCGGAGAAATCGGCGAAATTCTGGACACGCAGCTTCGCCAGAACATCATTGTAGGAATCCAGCGGGTGGGCCGAGAGATAGAAGCCCAGGACCTGGTATTCGCGCATGAGCTTTTCGGATGGCATCCACGGCGTGAAGGTCGGAAACATCAGCGTCTCCGGACCTGTGACCGACGAGGATCCGAACATGTCGGACTGGCCGCTGACCTTGTTTTCCTGCGCCCGCTGGGCGTAGCCGATGATGCGGTCAAGCCCCGCCACCAGTTCTGCCCGGTCACGTCCGAAGCAGTCGAAGGCGCCGGCCGAGATCAGGCTTTCCATCACCCGGCGGTTGATCTGCTTCGGATCGATCCTCAGGCAAAAGTCCTCGATGCCGGCAAAGGGCTTTTCGCCGCGCACCTCGACGATATGGTCGACCGCGGATTCGCCCACCCCCTTGATGGCGGCAAGTGCGTAGTAGATCCTGTTGTCGTCCGTCTCGAACCGCCGGAAGGAGGTCTGCACGGACGGGGGGACGATGGTAATGCCCAGGCGGGCGGCGTCCTGGCGGAAATCGTTCAGCTTGTCCGTATTCGCCATATCGAAGGTCATCGATGCCGCCAGGAACTCGGCGGGGTAATGCGCCTTCATGTAGGCGGTCTGGTAGGAGACGATCGCATAGGCGGCGGCATGCGATTTGTTGAAGCCGTAGTTGGCGAATTTTGCGAGCAGTTCAAAGATATTCTTCGCCTGCGGCTTGGAGACGCCGTTTTTGACGGCCCCATCGACAAAGCGCTCGCTCTGCTGGTCCATCTCCGCCTTGATCTTCTTGCCCATGGCGCGCCGCAGAAGATCGGCTTCGCCGAGCGAATAGCCGGACAGGACCTGGGCGATCTGCATCACCTGTTCCTGATAGACGATGACTCCCTGGGTCTCCTTCAGGAGGTAGTCGATCGTCGGGTGGACCGACTCGATCTCCTCCTCGCCGTGCTTGCGCGCATTGTAGGTGGGGATATTCTCCATCGGTCCCGGGCGATAGAGGGCCACCAGCGCGATGATGTCCTCGATGCAGTCCGGGCGCATGCCGATGAGCGCCTTGCGCATGCCGGCGCTTTCCACCTGGAACACCCCGACCGTCTCGCCGCGCGACAGCATCTCGTAGGTCTTCTGGTCGTCGAGAGGGATTTTCGCCAGATCGACATGGATGCCGCGCTTGGCCACATAATCGACGGCGGTCTTCAGGACGGTAAGCGTCTTCAGGCCGAGAAAGTCGAACTTCACGAGCCCGGCCTGCTCCACCCACTTCATGTTGAACTGCGTGACCGGCATGTCCGACCGCGGATCGCGATACATCGGGACGAGCTTTGAGAGCGGCCGGTCACCGATCACGATGCCCGCGGCGTGCGTCGAGGCGTGGCGGTAGAGACCTTCGATCTTCTGGGCGATGTCGAGAAGCCGGGACACCACCGGCTCCTTCTCCGCCTCCTCCTGCAGTTTGGGCTCTTCCTCGATCGCCTTGGAGAGCGGCGTCGGGTTGGCGGGATTGTTCGGGACCAGTTTGCAGATGCGGTCCACCTGGCCGTAGGGCATCTCCAGCACGCGGCCGACGTCTCGGAGCGCGGCGCGCGCCTGAAGCGATCCGAAGGTAATGATCTGCGCCACCTGCTCGCGGCCATATTTCTGCTGGACGTAGCGGATCACCTCTTCGCGCCGGTCCTGGCAGAAGTCGATATCGAAGTCCGGCATCGAGACGCGTTCCGGATTGAGGAAGCGCTCGAAGAGCAGCGAGAAGCGCAGCGGATCTACGTCGGTAATCGTCAGCGCGTAGGCGACGAGCGAACCTGCCCCCGATCCGCGGCCCGGACCAACAGGAATATCGTGCTGCTTCGCCCATTTGATGAAGTCGGCAACGATCAGGAAGTAGCCCGGAAACTTCATCCGCTCGATAACGCCGAGTTCGAAATCCAGCCGCTCCCGGTAGTCCTTTTCGGTATAGCCCGGTGTCATTCCGAGAGACGCGAGGCGCTGCTCGAGGCCTTCGATCGCCTGCCGCCTCAACTCGCCGGATTCTGCCCGCTCGGCCTCCTCCGGATCGGCCGACGCGCCGGTGAAGCGAGGCAGGATAGGCTTGCGCGTATCGAGAACGAAGGAGCAGCGCTGCGCGATCTCCACCGTATTCTCGAGCGCCTCCGGAAGGTCGGCGAAGAGGGCGGTCATTTCCGCGCGGCTCTTCAGGTAGTGGTCCGGCGTCAGACGGAAACGGCTGTCGTCCGAAACGATCGCATTATGGGCGACCGCCATCAGGGCGTCATGCGCGTCGTAGTCGTCGCGAGAGGGAAAGAAAGCCTCGTTGGTCGCAACCAGGGGCAGGTCGTGTCCGTAGGCCAGATCGACCATTTTCTGCTCGTGCCTTCGGTCGAAGGAGCCGTGCCGCTGCAGCTCGACATAGAGCCTGTCGCCGAATGTGCCCTTGAGCCGGAGGAGCCTTGCCTCCGCCTGAGCGGCATTTCCATCCCTGAGCGCGTTGTCCACAGGACCGCCCTTGGCACCGGTCAGCGCGATCAAACCTTCCGTTCCCGCTTCCTCGAGCCAGGATGCGCGGACATGGACGGACTGATGCCCCTCGCTGCCGCCGAGATAGGCGCGGCTGATAAGGTCGACGAGCCGCTCGTATCCCTCGGCAGTCGACGCGAGAAGAACGATGGCCGGCAGTTTGGCGAGCTGATGCCCGCCGCGACGGTCCTCCGCCTGATCCTCCATGTCGATGGATACCTGACAGCCGATGATCGGCTGCAGCCCCTCGCCGACCGCCTTCTGCGCAAACTCCAGCGCAACGAAAAGGTTGTTGGTATCGGTGATGGCAATCGCCGGTTGGCTGTCGGCCACTGCCTTCGACAGGATCTTCTTGAGCGGCAGCGCACCTTCCAGCAGCGAAAAGGCCGAATGCACCCGCAGGTGAACGAATTGCGGCGTCTCTGATCCGCCCTCTGCCGCCGCGATGTCCGCCCGATCTGCCATGCTCGTCTCTCACCTTATGAATCAGGTGATTTTCCGGCGACCGGACGTCGAAGTCCAGTTGGGAATGGGGTCATCAACCCCTTTCCTCGGTCAGAGAGCCATCATCAGCATAGAGAGGCTGGCGACGAAGGTCGCGATGGAAGCAAATGCGGCAATGTCACGAATGAGATCAGTCATGGTCATCTCCCTTGTTCCTGTCTGTTTTTATTTTGTTCTCATTTTGTTTAGGGGTCAACCCCGAAACGAACAGGAACAAAACGGATACGCAGTTGCCGGCGCTCTTGGTAAACAACAGGTTAGGAAAAGGCAGATCTAGAAATCGACGATCTTGCCGCCGTCGATCGTCACCCGCCGATCCATGCGGGCCGCCAGATCGTGATTGTGGGTGGCGATCAGAGCCGCCAGCCCCGATTGCCTGACCAGCGCTTCCAGCGCATCGAAGACATAAGAGGCGGTCTTCGGATCGAGGTTCCCGGTCGGCTCATCGGCCAGCAGCACGCGCGGTGCATTGGCGACGGCACGGGCGATCGCTACCCTTTGCTGCTCGCCGCCCGACAATTCGGCCGGCCGATGGTCGGCCCGGTGGCCTATACGCATGTAGTCGAGCAACTGCCTCGCGCGCTCCGTCGCCTCCGCATGGCGAAGGCCGGCGATAAGCTGCGGCATCATGATGTTTTCGAGCGCGGAGAACTCGGGAAGGAGGTGATGGAACTGGTAGACGAAGCCGATCTCGCTGCGGCGGATCGCCGTTCGCTCATCGTCCGAAAGCCCTTCGCAGGGCCGGCCGCCGATGCTCACCTCGCCGTCATCGGGATGTTCCAGCAATCCCGCAAGATGCAGCAGGGTCGATTTTCCGGTGCCCGACGGCGCGACGAGCGCCACCGTCTCCCCGCTTCGCAACTCGAAATCGGCGCCTTTGAGGATCGAGAGCATCATCTCGCCCTCGCCATAGTGTCGCTCGATGGACTTGAGCCGCAGAACCGTCTTGGGTGCCATGAAGAAAGGTGATCCTATTCGTAGCGGAGGGCCTGGACAGGGTCGAGCTTCGAGGCGCGCCATGCCGGGAAGATGGTGGCGAGGAAAGATAGCGCAAGAGCCATCAGCACCACCGAGAGGGTCTCGCTGAAGCTCATTTCCGCCGGAAGCTGGCTGAGGAAATAGAGTTCGGGATCAAACAGCACCGTACCGGAAAGCCAGGAGAAGAACTGCCGGATCGACTCGATATTGAGGCAGACGATCACGCCGAGGACAACGCCGGCAAGCGTTCCGACCGTTCCGATCGCCGCGCCCGTCATGAAGAATATCCGCATCACGGCGCCGGAACTCGCGCCCATCGTCCGCAGGATGGCGATGTCGCTGCCCTTGTCCTTCACCAGCATGATCAGTCCGGAGATGATGTTCAATGCCGCCACGAGCACGATCAGCGTCAGGATCATGAACATGACGTTCCGCTCCACCTGCAGCGCGGAGAAGAAGGTCTGGTTGCGCTGGCGCCAGTCGGTAATGTGGATCTGCCGGCCGGCTGCGGTCTCCACGAGCGGACGCAGGCCATCGACGGCCTCCGGGTCATCGACGAACAGTTCGATCGACTGAACGAGGCCGTCCGCATTGAAATAAAGCTGCGATTCCTCCAGCGGCATGAAGATCATCGTCGCGTCGTATTCCGACATGCCGATCTCGAAGACGCCGGACACGGGATAGGACTTGACCCGCGGGTTGACGCCCATCGGCGTCACGTCGCCCTCCGGCGATATCAGCGTGATGTCGTCGCCCGCATTGATGCCGAGCGAAGCCGCCAGCCGCGAGCCGACGAGGACGCCCTGCCCCGATGCGAAGCCGACGATATCGCCCTGGCGGATATTGCCTGCAACCTCCTGAAGCTTTTCCAGATCCTCCGGCCGGACGCCGCGGACGAGCGCACCCGATCCGGCGCCTCCGCGCCCCGAAGCAAGCGTCTGCCCTTCGACCAGCGGCAGTGCCATCCGCACTCCCGGCACCGCCTCGAACTTCACGGCGAGGTCGGCGTAGTCGGTCAGCGGTCCGTCGATCGGCTGCACGATCATGTGGCCGTTGATACCGAGGATCCGCGAGATCAGTTCGGTGCGGAACCCGTTCATCACCGCCATGACGATGATGAGCGTGGCGACACCCAGCATGATGCCGATAAACGAAAAGCCGGCGATGACGGAGATGAAGGCTTCCTTGCGCCGCGACCGGAGGTAGCGCCAGGCCACCATTCTTTCGAATGCGGAAAAGGGCGCGGCCGAGGCGGAACGGCCGTTTCCTTCCGTCTCACGATCCGCTGCCACGCTTGCCATTCCAATTCCTCACCTGTTTTACCGCCCGCAGAAGACGGCGCCGTCAGCCGGCGAGCTTGTTCAGCGCAGCCTCGAGCGTCATGACCTCGCGCGCGCCGGTTCTCCGGTCCTTCAACTCGACTTCGCCGCTCGCAGCCGAGCGCGGGCCGACGATGATCTGTACCGGAACGCCGATTAGATCTGCGGTGGCGAACTTGGTCCCCGCCCGCTCGTCGGTATCGTCGTACAGCACGTCCTTGCCGGCATTGCCGAGCCCTTCGTAGAGCCGGCCGCAGACACGATCGCAGGCTTCGTCGCCCGGCTTCATGCTGATCAGCATGGCGTCGAAGGGTGCGACGGAGGACGGCCAGATGATTCCGTTCTCGTCATGCGAGGCTTCGATGATGGCGGGAACAAGGCGGGTCGGGCCGATGCCGTAGGATCCCATGTGGACAAGATGCTCCTTGCCATCCGGCCCCTGCACCTTTGCCCCCATCGGCTCCGAATACTTCGTGCCGAAGTAGAAGATGTGGCCGACCTCGATCCCCCGAGCGGACAGACGGTCGCCTTCCGCGATCTGGTTGAATGCGGCCTCGTCATGCATTTCGGACGTGGCGGCATAAAGCGAGGTCCACTTGTCGAAGATCGCCTGCAGGCCTTCCACGTCGTCGAAGTCGGTGTTCTCGGCAGGGATGTCGAACTCGATGAAGTTCCTGTGCGAGAAGACTTCCGATTCGCCCGTCTCCGCAAGAATGATGAATTCGTGGCTATGGTTGCCGCCGATCGGGCCGGTGTCGGCGCGCATCGGGATCGCACGCACGCCGAGCCGCGCGAAGGTGCGCAGATAGGCCACGAACATCTTGTTGTACGAGTGGATCGCACCCTC
>DASUPM010000290.1:0-2860 GCA_036281095.1 Pseudorhizobium sp. | reverse complement strand
AGAATGCCGCATGAACCAGACCATGAAGATCGTCTCCAGATCCACCTTCTCCGCCGACAGCCTGCGGCTCGATGCAGAAGCGGAGATCGAGCGCATCTGCGCCTGGATCCGCGAGGCCGTGATCAAGGACCTGCGCAAGCGCGGCGTCGTGCTCGGCCTTTCCGGCGGCATCGATTCCAGCGTTACCGCAGCGCTCTGCGCCCGCGCGCTGGGGCCGAACAAGGTCACCGGCGTCTTCATGCCGGAACATGATTCCGATCCGGAAAGCCTGCGCCTCGGGCAGGCTCTGGCGACAGCCACCGGCGTTCAGACGGTTCTGGAAGATATCGGCCCGGCACTTGCCGCGGCCGGATGCTACACGCGGCGCGACGGCTTCATCCGGCAGATCGTGCCCGAGTTCGGCGAAGGCTGGGGCTGCAAGGTGGTGCTGGAGAACGCATTGACGGGCCGCGGCTACAACATCTCCTGGCTCGTCGTCGCCTCCCCCTCCGGGGAGCAGAGCCGGCACCGCATGCCGCTCGACGTCTATCTCGGGATGATCGCCGCCGCCAACATGAAGCAGCGAACGCGCAAGCAGATCGAATACTACCATGCCGACCGGCTCAACTTCGCCGTGGCCGGGACGCCGAACCGGCTGGAATACGACCAGGGCTTCTTCGTGAAGAACGGCGACGGCGCGGCCGACTTCAAGCCGATCGCGCATCTTTACAAGAGCCAGGTCTACCAGCTGGCAGAAGCGCTCGGGGTGCCGGAGGAGATCCGCCGCCGCCCGCCGACGACGGATACCTGGTCATTGCCGCAGGGTCAGGACGAATATTATTTCTCGCTGCCCTACGACCGGATGGACATCTGCCTCTATGGCCTCGACAACGGCATTTCGCGCGAGGCCGTCGGCGAAGCGGCCGACCTGACGCCCGACCAGGTGGACGCAGTGTGGCGCAACATCGCCTCCAAGCGGAAAGTCGCCGAATACCTGCACGCGGCGCCCGTCACCATGCTCGACTAGGAGCGGCGGCGGCCCTTCGTCAATCGAAGGTGTCGCCGATCAGCCTCATCCAGTTCTCGCCGGCCAGTCCGCTAACCAGCGCCTGCCCGGCGCGGATGGGCTGCAGCAGTTCCTTGTCGCGGGCGTGCGCAAGGTAATAGGAGCGCCCATAGAAGGTTGTCTTGCGGCTGATCAGCTCCGGTGCCAGCCACGGGTGACCTGCACCGCGCAGGCCGGCGCAACCCTGCGCATCCGCCTGGGAGAAGAGATCGTCGACGAGATCACCCGCCGCAGCTGGCGAAGAGAGTGCCTGCAGGAGCCAAGCGATGCCGCCAGGACGGCCGAAATAGGCATAGGCACCGACGAGCTTGCCGGTGCGGGTTTCGCCGACGCGCCATGAAGGAGTGCCGAAGCTTCGTTTCTGCGCGGCGTGCCCGATCAGCCAGTCGAGCAATTTGTCGTCCCATTGCGGACGGAGCGGGTATTCATGGCTCAGCGCAAGGAGCGCATCGCGGAATTCCTGTTGGCTCGCGTCCCTGAAACCCGTACTGCGAGCGCCTGCGGGCGCCGGTGCCCGCAGAACCGACAGCCCCGCCTTCTCCGACATGGTATCCGCAAGCGATCCCAGTGGCTTCAGCAGTCCTGCAGCCCCCCATCTCGTCTCCATGATGCGGACGGTCGCCGTTGCCGGCCGGAAGACGCGCAGCCAGTTGAGGCTGTAGCCGACATCCGGGCGCAGCGAGAGCTTCTGCCACATGCCGAGAGCCACGGAATTGGCCGTTTCGGTCAGGGATATGTCCTGGGGGCCTGCAAGAAAGGCGCGCAGGAGCCGGGCGCCTGCCAGCGGGTTCTGCTCGGGCCTTTCCACCATCATCGACCCAGCGAACGCCGCCCGCAGCGGTCGCCCATCGAATTCGAAGCGGCCCGGAAATACGCCGATGAACCCCTGCACCACGCCCCGCCCGCTCACATAGACCTTGGACCTGATCGCCTCGTCATGCCAGGGGTGTTCAAACAGGATCTCGCGCAGATATTCCACCAGCGAGGGCGGCGGCGCGGGAATGCCGCGGCGGAACGTGTTTTGAAACAATTGGGCTACGGCGGGCAGATCCTCGCGCTCGAGATCCCGCACAACCGCCTTGTCCGCCTGTTCCAGCATATGTTCCTCATGGGCTCGCCGTCGGCGGCCGGAAGCCATGTTTGGCACGCAGGCATTAAGCAAACGAAAAGAGGCCCCCGGAAGGAGGCCTCTTGACTGTGAGTCGCTGGATCGTCGGCTACATCCAGTAGGGTGGGACGCCATAATAGTCGTAGATCGTCCGGCCCTTGTCGGTGTACCAGTTATCGTCGTCCCGATCGCTGTAGCGCGGGGCGCCGGTGATCTGGTCCTTCGTCAGGTCGATGCGATAGCCGTCAAGTTCCTCGTCATAGGTGAGCTTCTCCCAGGGCAGCGGATAGTAGTCGTCGCCGATGCCCATGAAGCCCCCGAAGCTGAGGACGGCATAGGCGACGCGGCCGCCGCGCTTTTCCAGAAGAACGCGTTCGATCGAGCCGATGTGACTGCCGTCGGCACCGTAGACGCGGGTACCTTCGACCTTGTCACTGGCGATCAGCGAAGGTGTGTCCTTGACATAGGGATCCTGTCCCGCACGCGGTTCCTGATGCAACATGATAGACCTCCTTCCGGTCGGGTTGGCATACATGGTCAACCAGCGTCCGGCAGCTTGGTTCCCGTTGACGTTTACGTCAAAGTTATATACCTAACCGAGAGGAGATAGCCTGACGTCCAGCCTCGTGGCATAGTGGGTTCCGGTTGCGGAGCGGAGGACTTTGCACCAGGCGGATATTCGGGAACGAGAACGGGAGAGGAGGCCC
>DASUPM010000289.1:0-5225 GCA_036281095.1 Pseudorhizobium sp. | reverse complement strand
GTGTAGTGCGGGTGTTCCAACAACCCGTCTTCGAAGCTTTCGTGCGTACCGGACAGCGCATTGCCCATGACGCCGGGCAGGATGCGGATCACGGCATCGAGCAGGGTGAGGGCAGCGGGCTCCCCGCCGGAGAGAATATAGTCGCCGATCGAGATCTCCTCGAGATCACGCGTATCGATCACCCGCTGATCCACGCCCTCAAAGCGGCCGCAGACGATCACGACGCCTTCGCCGGCCGCCAGCTCCCGCACGCGAGCCTGTGTCAGCGGCTTCCCGCGCGGGCTCATCAGCAGCCGCGGCCGGCTGTCGCCGGAGCAGACATGGTCGATCGCCTTTGCAAGAATATCCGGCTTCAGCACCATGCCGGCGCCGCCGCCGGCAGGCGTGTCGTCCACCGTCCGGTGCCTGTCCTCGGCGAAATCTCGAATCTGCAGCGGTTCGATCGACCACTGGCCGCGCTCCAGCGCCTTTCCGGCGAGCGAGGCGCCCAGATGTCCGGGAAACATCTCCGGGTAGAGCGTCAGGACGGTCGCGCGGAAGGTCATGGCGGTTACCGACCCCGTCCCCGGGGAACCGCGCCATCGTCCTTCTCATCCGGATCATCGATCAGTCCGGCCGCTCGGGCATCGATGATGATGCGGCCGTTTTCGAGGTCGATTTCAAGGACTGCAGCCTCGGAAAAGGGAATGAGCGTCGGGCGCCGGCCCGGCCCCTTCAACTCCAGCAGGTCGCCGGCGCCGAAGTCGAATACGCCGCTTACCTTGCCATAGCTCTTGCCGGTCTCGTCGACTGCTTCAAGACCTTCCAGGTCGGCGTAGTAGAATTCGTCGTCGTCCAGCTCGTCGTCCGGCAGGTTCTCCCGTTCGATGTAGAGCTCTAGGCCGTTCAGCGCTTCTGCCGCATTGCGGTCGTTGACGCCCCTGAACCGGACGATCGCCACATTTTTCGCTTCGCGGATATCCAGCACCTCGAAGACCCGGCCGTCCTGGCTGTGCAGCTTTCCATAATCGCCGAGCGCGACGGGATCGGCCGTGTAGGCCTTTACGCGGACTTCGCCGCGCAGACCCTGCGCTGCGCCGATCGTCGCCATCAGGATCGGGTTTTGAAGCTTGGTCATGCGCATGGCCCCGGAGAAATTCACCGCGCTTTTACCGGCAGTGCAGGCAAATGAAAACAGAAAACGGGCGGCACGTCTCCGTGCCACCCGTTACGATTCAGGCAGGCAGAAATTATTCTGCGGCAGCTTCCGCAGCGGCGGCCTTCGCGTCTTCGGCCTTCTGGGCCTTTTCGGCAGCGCGCTCCTGGGCCTTCTTGCCCGGCTTTGCCTTTTCCGGGTTGTTGCGGGCTTCGCGCTCGGCAACGCCGGCTTCGGCGAGGAAGCGGAGAACGCGGTCGGTCGGCTGGGCGCCCTTGGCGATCCATTCCTGGATGCGCTCGACGTTCAGCTCGATGCGCTTCTCGTTGTCCTTGGCCAGCATCGGGTTCCAGGAACCGAGCTTCTCGAGGAAGCGGCCGTCGCGCGGGGCGCGGGCGTCGGCGAGGACGACGTGGTAGTACGGACGCTTCTTGGAACCGCCGCGGGCGAGACGAATCTTCAGGGACATTTTCTTACTCCTTGGTCTTTCTTGAGGCCGCCGTCCGGCGGGCTGTCTGGTTTAAGCAGGTTGTTTCGTACCGCCGTGCTCGGCGGCGATGGCTTCATGATGCCGGATCACTTCCCTGATGACGAAGTTCAGGAATTTTTCCGCGAAATCCGGGTCCAGATGAGCGTCCTTCGCCAGCCGGCGGAGGCGTTCGATCTGGTATTCCTCGCGCGCCGGATCGGCCGGCGGCAAATCGTAACGGGCCTTCAGCAGGCCTACTTCCTTGGTGCAGCGGAAACGCTCGGCCAGCATGTGGACGAGTGCCGCATCGATATTGTCGATCGACTGGCGGTAGCTCGAAAGCTTCTCTCTGACGTCCTGTTCGACCATTGTCCCCCTCACTTCTTCTTCGGCAGGCCGGGCAGGCCGGGAAAACCGCCGCCCAGTCCGGGCAGGCCGCCGCCGGGAAGCCCCGGCATGCCGCCGCCCGGAAGACCGGGCATCGAGCCCGGCTTGAGGCCGGCGGCCTCCGCCTGCTTCTGCAATGCTTCGAGCTGCTTCGGATCGAGCTTGGAAAGGTCAGGCATGCCGCCCATCCCGCCCATGCCGCCCAACCCCATCTTTGAGGCAAGGCCGCCCATCATCTGCTTCATCATGCCGCCGCCTTTGCCCTTGCCGCCCATGGCCTTCATCATGTCGGCCATCTGGCGATGCATCTTGAGCAGCTTGTTGATGTCGGCGGCGTCAGTGCCGGAACCTGCGGCGATACGCTTCTTGCGGGAGTGCTTCAGCATGTCCGGATTGGCGCGCTCGGCCTTGGTCATCGAGGAGATGATGGCGAGCTGGCGGTCGAACATCTTGTCGTTCATGCCGGACGCGGCGAGCTTGTCCTTCATGCCGGCCATGCCGGGCATCATGCCCATGATGCCGCCCATGCCGCCGAGCGACTTCATCTGCTTCAGCTGTTCGGCCAGGTCGTTCAGGTCGAACTTGCCCTTGGCCATCTTCTCGGCCATGGCGCGCGCCTTCTCGGCGTCGATGGTCTCCGCAGCCTTTTCCACGAGCGAGACGATGTCGCCCATGCCGAGGATGCGGTCGGCGATACGGCGGGGATGGAATTCCTCCATCTCCGTCATCTTCTCGCCGGTACCGATCAGCTTGATCGGCTTGCCGGTGACGGCGCGCATCGAAAGGGCCGCACCGCCGCGGCCGTCGCCGTCCATGCGGGTCAGCACGAGGCCGGTAATGCCGACGCGCTCGTCGAAATTGCGGGCGAGGTTGACGGCGTCCTGACCCGTCAGACTGTCGGCGACGAGCAGGATCTCGTGCGGATTGGACTTCCGCTTGATCTCCGCCATTTCCTGCATCAGCGGCTCGTCGATATGGGTGCGGCCGGCGGTGTCGAGGATGACGACGTCGTGGCCGCCGAGCTTTGCCGCCTGCACGGCGCGCGCCGCGATATCGGTCGGAGACTGGCCGGCGATCACCGGCAGCGTATCGACTTGCGTCTGGACGCCGAGCTGGCGCAACTGCTCCTGGGCGGCCGGGCGTCGCGTGTCGAGCGACGCCATCAGCACCTTCTTCTTCTCGCGATCCGTCAGCCGCTTGGCGATCTTGCCGGTCGTGGTCGTCTTGCCGGAGCCCTGCAGGCCGACCATCATGAGGACGACCGGAGCCGGCGCATGCAGGTCGATGGAGACGCCCTCCGAACCCAGCATCTCGATCAGCTCGTCATGGACGATCTTGACGACCATCTGGCCGGGCTTGATCGACTTCAAAACGGCGGCACCGACGGCCTTCTCGCGGACGCGGTCGGTGAAGGAGCGAACGACCTCGAGCGAAACGTCCGCTTCCAAGAGCGCACGGCGAACCTCGCGCAGGGCGGCGGAAACATCCGCCTCGCTCAATGCGCCACGGCCGGTCAGTCCATTCAGGATGGAGCCAAGACGGTCCTGGAGGTTCTCGAACATCGCTTCTTCCTTCTTCGTTTCCGGCAGGTTCCGGAAACGTCGTCATCCCGACCGGCAAAAGCAAGACGCAAAGCCGAAAAGCACCCGAGGGCGCCACGCGCTGTCGGGTGTTGACCTCCGGGCTCTGTCTATCGGCCCCGGTCGGCGGCTCCAAGTCTTGTCACTTGTCAGCAGATGCGGGCGATAAACAGGAAAAGGCCGCGAAAGTCAACCGAATGTTGATTTGTCATCCTGCGAGGGATATTCTTCTGACGGTGAAGGAATATTCATCGCTTGCGGAAGGGCCGCGCATGTCTCTCTATATACGCGATCCCAAGGTGAACGAGTTGGCAGATCAAGCCATGCGCCAACTTGGCACCAAAACCAAGACCGAGGCCGTGCGGCTGGCACTGGAGAGGGTGTTGAAGGAGGCAAGCGAGGAGCTGCCCATGAAGGAGCGGATCCGGCTGATCCAGGATCGGGTCGCGGCCCGGATGGGACCGCATCCCGTCGAGTTCGACCAAAAGGCCTATATGGACGAGATGTGGGAAGACTGATGTTCCTGGATGCTTCGGCAGTCGTCGCCATCATGACGCGAGAGGAAGGAGCAGACGCCCTGCTCGCCAAGATCGAGGGTTCACGGACTGCCGTTCAATACTCATCGCTGACAGTCTTTGAAGCAGTCATAGCTATTGCCCGCAAAACTGCAATCAGTCTGCACGGTGACCAGCGGCCCACGCCGCCAAACGTCATTGCGGAGGCGCAGACAGATGTCGATGGCTTTCTGGAGAGCATCGGAGCTGTAGAAATTGCACTCCCGGCAGGCCTGCACGCCACCGCCCTTGAGGCCGCCGGCACCTACGGCCGCTTCGTCGGCCATCCCGCCAGGCTCAACTTCGGCGACTGCTTCTCCTATGCCGCGGCAAAGTCGTTGAAGGCGCCCCTTCTCTTCGTCGGCGACGATTTCGCCAAGACCGACATCAAGATCGCGTAATCGTGTAGGTCAGCGCATACGTCCGGCCCTCCCGCTCATCCCCGCGGCCTGCTACATGAACCGGATGAACCGTCGCAAATTCCTCAAATGGTCCGGTCTCGCAGCCCTTGCCGCGCTTGCCGGCGGCGTCACGGCAAGGGGTGCCATGGCTGGCAACAAGTATTATTCCGGGCCCGTCAGCGATCACTTCGACGGCAAGTTCTTCTTCAATCCGGGCGGCGAGGAACCGAGCGGCTTCCTGAACCTGATCCGCTGGAAACTCGGCAACGGCAACAAGGCCTGGCCGGAAAGTTTCCCCAGTCCGTTTCCGCAGGCGGTGCCGGAAGAGCGGGTGAATGGCGACCGGCTGGTGGTGACGATGGTCGGCCACGCGTCCTTCCTGATCCAGGTGGCCGGCCTCAACATCCTGACGGACCCCGTCTGGAGCGAGCGCACCAGCCCCGTCTCCTTTGCCGGGCCGGAACGGGTCAACCCACCCGGCATCAATATGGGCGACCTGCCGCCGATCGACATCGTGATCGTCACCCATAATCACTACGATCATCTCGATCTGGAGACGCTCTGGGTCCTGCAGGACCGCGACAAGCCCCGCTTCGTCACGCCGCTCGGCAACGATGCGATCATCCGTTCCCGTGTGCCCGATGCCCGGATCGATGTGATGGACTGGGGCCAGGCGCTGGTGGCGGAAGGCGGCGTCAC